>CAKPJE010000006.1 GCA_934162555.1 uncultured Bacilli bacterium
GAAGAATACAGCGTAAAATAAAACTATTGAAAACATCATCATTGCAAATATACTATTACCACTATTATTTTCTTTTATATAAATATTATTTAATTCAGAAGTAATATTTAATTTACTTAATTGTTCTTCTGATAAACCAATCTTGCTTAAATTAATTGCATAATATATATTTGTAATAGAAGTCATTAAATCTTCAGCTGGTACACTAGTGAGTGATGCTTCTTCTTGATAATCATTAAAAATAATATTTTGTTTATCTACATCTAAAGTAATTACTTCTTCATAATCACCATTTTCTAAAAGAGACTTTATTTTTTCTTTATCATAATCATCATTTGTAATAGTTAAATCATAAATACTATCATCTGTTTTTAAAGATTCCAAATTACCTTCAAATATATTTTTAGTATCAACAATTAAAACTTTTTTACCTTCACTTTGTCCATTTAGTGATTCAAGTAATCTTGGTACATTTGTGCCAACAAGAATAATTATTAAAAAGATAATATTAGATACAATAAATGATTTTTTCTTAACCATTTCTTTTATTGTAAAACTTGCAACTGTAAATAAATCACGCATATTACTCACCCACTTTCTCAATAAATATTTCATGTAATGATGGTTTTATAACTTCATATTTAGAAATATTTATATCATTATTTGATAGTTCTTTAAATAATTTTTTATTTATTTCATTATCTGCTTCAATAACATATGTTCCTTCATTATTTGATAAAATATTTAATTTTAAATTCTTAATAATTTTATCAATATTATCATCTGTTTCTAATAGTATCTTTGATGATTGATAACTATTTTTTATTTCTTTTAAATTACCTTTTAAGACTGTTTTACCTTTATTTAGTATGACTAAATCCGTGCAAAATTCTTCAATTGAACTCATTTGATGAGAAGACATAATAATATATTTACCTTTTTTAATTAATTCTTTCATTACATTACTTAATATTTCTGTATTAACTGGATCTAAACCACTAAATGGTTCATCTAAAACAATTAAATCAGGATCATGTAATACTGATGTAATAAATTGAATTTTTTGTTGATTCCCTTTTGATAATTTTTCAGCAGTATAATTAATATATTCTGATACTTTTAATTTTTCTAACCAATATTTTATAGCTTTATCAGCATCAATTTTACTCATACCTTTAAGATTTGCAAAATACATTAATTGATCATATATTTTACTTTTCGGGTATAATCCTCTTTCTTCTGGCAAATAACCAAAATTAACATTTTTTCTTGAAACTTCTTTATTATTCCAAGTAATATCACCGGAATCTTTTTTTATAATCCCTAAAATCATTCTGATGGTTGTTGTTTTACCTGCTCCATTAGTTCCAAGCAAACCAAATACACCTGGTTTAGTTAGTTCAAAGGATAAATTATCAACAACTTTTTTATTGGCAAATGATTTATTCACATTTTTTACAATTAAACTCATAATTCTTTTCCTTTCTTTTTTTTATTGACTTATAAAGTTCTATGATTATTATAATACTGCAGGATATTAAAAACAAGATAATCATGTGTAATAGTGGTACAGAAGTAGTATCTAAAAATTCACTTAATACTGGGACTTCTGCAACTATAATTTGTAATGTTGTTGCGAGTATAATACTAAATATTACGAAAGGATTTTTTTTGAAACCAACTTCATATATGTGTTTTGATTCACTACGACAGTTAAGGGTATGCATATTTTGCATAAATACCATTAACATCATTATATATCCTCTTGCTACATAGACATCGAAATTTAATTTATCAAGGAGTATTACCCAAACAAGAAAGACAATTAAGCCCATACTTAATCCTGATATTAATACTTCAGTTAATAATTCTTTGTTAAATACTGATTCATTAGTATTTTTAGGTTTTTGCAACATTATGTCATCTTCTGTTTTTTCAAACGAAAGTGCAAGGTCTTGTAAGCCATCTGTTGTTATATTAAGCCAAAGTAATTGAATGGCAACAAGTGGCATTGGGAAATTAAATATAACCGATAATAAGAAAAATAAAACTTCAGCAAAGCCACATGATAGTAATAGATAGCTTACTTTTCTAATGTTACTATAGGTTCCTCTTCCTTCTTTAATACTGCTTACAATTGATTTAAAATTGTCATCAGATATAATCATTGAAGCTGTTTCTAAAGCCGCACTTGTGCCGCTTCCCATTGCAACTCCTATATTGGCAGATTTTAAAGCTGGTGTATCATTAACTCCATCGCCTGTTACAGCAACAAATTCACCTAGTCTTTTATATGATTCAACAATTTCTAGTTTTTGAATTGGTGTAATTCTTGTAAAAACTTTTTTTGTTTTTATGAATTCATCAAATGTTTCTAGACCTTTTTCATAGTAAGTATCAATTTCTGTTCCAGTTGTTACTTCTTCATATGAAGATACTATTTCTAATTCTTTTGCTATATTATAAGCTGTTAATGGGTGATCTCCTGTTATCATAACAACTTTAACGGATGCTTTTTGACATAGTTCAATACTTTCTTTAACTTCTTCTCTTATTGGATCAATAAATCCTACCATTCCTTCAAAGCATAGTGGTGGTATATCTTTTTCATTATATGATTCTTTTTGGTCAAATTTTTTCATTTCAATACTAGCAAGTGCGATTACTCGATATCCACTTGATGCTAATGAATCATTTTGACTTCTTAGCTTTTCTTCATTTATTTTTTTTATTTTATTATCAATTTTGTAGTATTTACAAAATGACAATACTTTTTCTAATGATCCTTTTACTGTACAATACATTTTTTCATCATCTTTATAAAATACTGCTGAATAACCTTTTTCTGATTCATATGGTATTTTGGCCATTATTTCCATCCCCATATTAGTAACGTTTGCTTTTTTTCCTAAAACAAGAAATGCTATATCAATAGAATCGCCATGCATATTTTCTTCATCTTCAAATCTGGCCTCATTATTTATTACTCCTATGAGTGCTATGTGTTTAACTTTTTCTTCATCGGTTGAGGTTGCACTTATAATTCCTTCTGCACTATAACCTGTTCCAGATACTTCGAATGAGTCATTGTTTGGGAGTACTATTTTTTTAGCTGTTTGTTCATTTACGGTTAATGTTCCTGTTTTATCACTTGCTATTAGGGTACAACTACCTAAACTTTCAGCTGATGTTAATTTTTTTACAATGACATTTTTTTTAAGCATTCTTTTACTTGATATGGTTAGTGCTAGTGTTAGTGCTAGTGGCAAACCTTCTGGCATTGCTGATACTGATAGAGCTATTACTGCTAAGAAAATGTCTTTACCTGGCATTCCTTTACTGAATAAAACAATTGTTATTATTAGGGCAATTATTATTATCATTAGGCATATTTGTTTTGAAAATTTTTCCATTCTTATTGTTAATGGTGATTTTTCTTCTTTAGTTGTTGTAACTTTGTGTGCTATTTTACCTACTTCTGTTTCAATACCTATTTCTGTTACTATGCATTTTGCTCTTCCTGTTAAAACGGTTGTTCCTGCATATACCATATTTTTTCTTTCACTTAGTGATGTTTCTTCTTCTAAAACGGTGTCTATTTTAGATATATTTGCGCTTTCGCCGGTTAATGTTGATTCATCAACTTGAAGATTAGTTGATTCAATTATTCGGGCATCGCAAGATATTTTATCGCCGGATTCTAGCAAAATAATATCCCCTATTGTTATATCTGATGCTGGCACTTCTATTTCTTTTTCATCTCTTATTACTTTAGTATTTACTTTTATTAGTTTTGCTAAGCTATCAGCTGTTTTAGAAGCACTTAGTTCTTGTGCGGCTCCGATTATTAAATCTACTAACATTATAAAGAGAATTGTAAAGGCATCTACTTTTTCATTTATTACAAATGAAAAGGCGATTGTAATTATTAAGACAATTACAATTGGATCTAATAGTCCTTTTAATAATAATTTAAAGAAACCGTCTTTTTTCTTTTTTGGTAATTCATTTTCACCATATTTTATAATTCTTTCTTTGGCTTCTAATGAAGTCAAACCGTTATAGTCTGATTTTAAATCATTTATGACAAATGTTTTATCTATTGCATACCATTTATTTTCCATAATTCTTACCTTCCAAAAATATTATACATTAAAATTTGGTCAAAATAAAGAGTTATAATTAAATATAACTCATAATTGTTTTAAATGTTCTAGTAATTTTAAGAATAGTCTAAGGGTTTTATAGTCTAATCCTTTTGATCTTAATTTTCTTAGCATTATTCTTTTTTTACTGATTGGTGCATTACTGAATAAGATACTATCAATTTCATCTTTTAAATAAGTTTTAATGTTCAAGTCATTTAAGATTGCTTCAATGTCTTCATCAATGATTTTAACAGCATCTATTTCAATATCTTTTCCTTTACAGTTTATAGTTAATTGAGATATTGTTCTTACATTTGTTACTTCAACTATAAAGTTTGGACCTTCAACATATGTTTTTGGAACTATTCGCATATCTTGTTCATATGCAATTACTTCATCAGCATATTTTACGTTTCTAAATACAATACGGTAAGTTCTTTTATCGGGAACGATATTACTTTTTCCTGCTACTGGTCTTATTATGACTGTATAGTTACTTGGGAAATAGTTGTATTCTATTTCTGTTTTTATAAAATAACCTTGTTTATATAGTGAACTTACGCCATCATCTTCATATAGTTCATATTTATTTGATTTTCCTGGGAATATTTGAATTTCAAGTGTTTCTGGAGTGTTTGTATTGTTGATGTTTTCATTATAACCAAATGGTATTATCGCACCTGCTTTAACAAATACTGGATAGTCTTTTAGTTTGTAGAAGGAAATATATTTATGATCTCCAGGATATTTTTTTCCTGTTGAAAAGTCATACCATGTGCCTTCAGGGATATAAAATTTATGTACTGTTCTGTGCATAAATTCATCCATTTTATTTGTTATTGGTGATACTAATAATGATTCTCCAAAATAGTATTCATTTTTGTATATTTCGTCATCATAAAATGCTGGATATTTATAATAGATTGGTTCAATTAATGGTTTTCCTGTTACTGAATAATTATATGCTTCGTTGTATAGGTACAATATCATTTTTTGTCTTAAATTTAGATAGTATTTTGCAATTTCATATGTTTCTGTTTCCCATCTCCATGGTTCTCTTTTGTAGTATTTACTTGTACTTGATCCAAATTTAAATATTGGTGAAAAGGTACCTAATTGAATAAATCTTGTATATAGGTCAGATGATTCTGCACCGTTTTCAAATCCACCTATATCATGGGCATAGAAGCTTAAGCCATAGTTTGGTGCTAGGACATTATATCTTACAATGTCGTTTAATGTTTGAAAGTCAACATCTGTTTTTCCGGTATATATTATTCCATATCTATGGTCAGCTAGACAGGTTCTTTTCGCTAATACGATTGGTCTTTTTTGATAATTTCTTTCCATGTCAATATAATTAGCTCTTCTTGTTAGCCAGTAATTATTGTCTATTTTATTGGTATCATTGCAATAGAAATCTATTCCTAGATTATCTAGTGGATGAATCAATATTTTTAAATAGACATCTAATGCTTTTGGATCTAGTGCATTAAATGGTATTATTCCGTTTTCATCTTTTTCTATATAATTTGTTAATTCATTGTAACTTGCTTCATATGGATAAAAACCAATGTTTGGGTTAATGATTAGTCCTATTCTTATTCCGTTTGCGTGTAAGAAGCTTGCTAGGTTTAATGGATCTTTTATTAATGCTCCATTCCAAGTAAATCCTGATTCAATGTATTTGTTTTCATATACATTCAAATGCCATGAATGATCTAGTAGGATTGCCGATATAGGAATATGATTATCTTTAAAGTCTGTTACTAATTGTTTTATTTCATCTGTTTTATAGTCTTTATTTTTACTCCACCAAATTCCGAGTGCATATCTTGGTATCATTGTTGGGTAACCTGTTAGAGTAAAATAGTCTTTTAGGCATTTATTAAAATCTTTCCCATATAGGAATATATATTTGTCAATATATGTTCCTTCTCTTTTTTTGTATTCACCGTTTGGTAATAGTTCATATGTGTCATCATCCAAACTAACAAATCCTTCGATTGAATATAAGCTTTTAATGTTATGATCATTAATTTTACTTCCTGGTGCATCATATCTTCTTGCTTCTGGATGTCCAAAATACCATGTTTTTCCGTTTACTTCTATTTTTATGTTATTTTTAAATACTGCTTCTTTGGTATATGATAGTGTAAAGTTATTTGTTTTAATTTCTAAATATTTTTCATCTTGTTTGACATTTATTGTTGGTAAATCAAATTTTCTGTTTATAATTAATTGTGATGGTGCGTCAAAAAAGACACCCATTTCGTTATATTCTATTCTAACTAGTGTATCAGATAGTATAGTAATACGATATTTATTTCCTTTAAATATTGTTTTTTCATCAGGTAAGATATTTTCATAGTCTATTTTAAAATGATCTCCTAAATTATACATTTTATCACCCTTTATTCTTATTTTATATAATATAATCTTTTATACTCACTTACTTCAAGTTTTTGTCCTGGTAAATAAGTTGGTTCTGTTCCGTTGATGTCTTCATTCCATCCTTTGCCTTTGTTTGGTAAATTGATTGTACATTTATTTTCAGTGTTATACATTCCACAGGATAATTTTTCTTCTCCTTCTTGTCTATCTACTAATGATATTGATACACTTTTGGCAGTAATGGCATATAGTGTTATGTTTTCAGAGATAGTTATTACTTCACCTGATGTATATTCTAATTCTTTAGCGTTTTCACTTGTTGCCCATCCTATTATTTGCCATCCTGATCTTGTTATTATTGGTAAATTAATTTGACAACTTGTAGTAAATGAATAACAGCTTAAGGTAGTATCTTTTACATTCGCTCCGTTATTTTTGATTGTTACTGTATATGTATTTTTTTCTTTGTCTACTTCATTGTCTTTTTTCATGTATTTTGATACTAATAAAAATATTGTTACAAATACTATTAGGGTTCCTACTACACCTAGAGTTCCCCAGATGACATTTTTGATTTTTCTTTTTTCGTTTGTATTTCCAAATTCATTATAATTCATATAAACTCTCCTAGTATAATTATACATCTTTTTAATTTTAATGTAAATGAAAAATATAGGAAATCCTATATTTGTTTTAATTCAATTCTTGCTTTAGCTGTTGCATCAGTACAAGTATCTTTCATAGCTGTTGCAATAGTTTCAGTATTTGCTGTATAGCCTATTATTATATGAGCAGATGCATCAGTTGCTGAGCCAGAAAACATATTACCATAGTTTGTTATATTTGCATTCATTATATTTATTTGTGTTTGTAGTTTAGAACAATTATAAAACATTCTGTACATATCCGTTACATTTGAGGTGTTAAAACTATTTATATTCAATTTCGTCAACAAACTGCAATCAATAAACATTTCTCTCATGCTAGTTACTTTTGATGTGTTAAAATTACTTAAATCTAAACTTGTTAGGGATGAACAAGACGAAAACATGCTAACCATATCTGTTACATTTGAGGTATTGAAGCTACTTAAAGCCAGACTTACTAAAGATGAACAACTAGAAAACATAGAATACATATCAGTTACATTTGAAGTATTAAAATTACTTAAATCTAAACTTGTTAAGGATGAACAACCTTGAAACATATTCCGCATGCTTGTTACTTTTGAGGTATTAAAACTACTTAAATCTATTGTTGTTAGTTTTGAGCAATACCTAAACAAGGCAGCTATTGAAGTAACATTTGAGGTATTAAAATTGTTAATATATAAATTTGTTAGGCTTGAGCATCCATAGAACATACTTCCACTATTTCCAATACTCATATTTGTTACTTTTGAGGTATTAAAACTATTTAAATTCAAGCTAACTATAGATGTACACCCTTGAAACATACCAATCATATTAATTGTATTACTTGTATTAAAATTATTATTAAAATCAATTGTAACTAGATTAGTAAAATCCTTAAAAATATTTGAACTATCAGCTGGCGCGAATATTGGAGCATCACTTGCTATATGTAAATCATATAAAGTATTATTTGAACTATCTTTACTTCCACTATCTATAAGATAGGCATATACTTTTTTCTTACTATTAGTTGCTGAAACATCAAAGCATAAGTTTGCTGTATCACAAGTACTTGGCATACTATTTGTATTACTTTCGAAACCAATAGTTTTTATATATGGTCTATATGTATCACTCCAAAATTCTGTTTTACTAGATGCTCCATTTTTCATATCAGCTTTAGTACTAACTTGAACAGCATTAATAACTATGCTAGCATTTAAATTTTCTGTATTATTTGAATTAATAAATTCATTATCTTTTTCATCATCTATATATGGATTCCAATACCAATATATAGTTAATGTTTCACTTCCTGTTTGCAAATAAGAATAGTAAGTGTGCAACTCACTTTTACAATCACTAGTTGTATAAAATTTTAAATTTTCAGGCAAACTAGTTCTTTCTATTCTAAGACTAGCATACATATCTACACTAGAACCCGTTGAATCCATTGTAAGCTCAAATGAACCCTTATCACCAGGTACAATCGCACCATCTTTCAAAGTTATTACTTTTGACTGGTTTACTTCTGTAAAACCACTTACATTAAATACAACTTTACCAGTTTGTGCTGTAATATTACCAGTTACAGCTCTACTATAATAAGCTATTGAACCTACAATGCCAAAAAGCACTATTAAAGCCATAAATATAATTAATCCTTTTTTATTCATAATATTTTACCTTCCATACTTTATAAATTTTAACATATATTAGTTATAATATCAACTATATATTTTTTTACTAACAATTTTACTCTTTTTTATTTTACACAAGACATCAAAATAATACATGTAATTACCTGGTATTATAAAACTACCAGAATCTATTTTATCAATTAAAATATCCTTAATTATAATATCAACAAGTAATACACAATTATTTCTAGTTGAATAATATTTCTTAAATTTGCCACTTTTAAATTTATAAAATTTAGCATTCATTTTTGTTTCTAATTTATGGGCATAAGTATAATCATATGGACTTGACCAACTAATTGTATTTTGTTTTAGTTTTTTTATTCTTTCCCTAATAATATTTTTTTCTTTTTCTGTTAATTTAAAACCATATTCAAAAACCATTTTTTTATCAGTTTCAATAACAAAATTATAATATTTAGTTCTGTCTTTTAAACTATACATTACACCATCGCCAAATATTTTAAAGAATGATAAACTATCTTTATCATATTGACCAAATGCTAATACTTCATCTTCAAAGCAAACATCTAAATGACCTGGTCTACTATATAGTTTTGGTCCAACATGGATAGATATATAAATATCTGGTTTTTGATATTCAAAATCTTCATTTATATCTTTATTCATATCTTTCAATATTTTGACCTTTTTATATTTAAAATAAGGCAATAATAAAGCCATTAAGACAGGAATAGTTGGTCTTACACCTTTTATTTTATATGATGTTATACTCATTATAAAATCTCTTAAATATGTTATGGCAAATTCAAATAAATATAGTCCTATTAAATAAGATGTAAAAATATTTTTAGAGAAAATAAATACACATATAATCAAAGAAAATGTAGCACTCAATAAATAATAAAGGCTTTTAAGGGTACTTTCTTTTCTAACTAATATAAAACATATTACCCTATTTATAAAATCCAATAAGAAGAAAAAGATAAATGCTATTTGAAAAAATAATACAAAACTAGACTTTAATTTATATACTAGATAACTAATTAATAATAGTATAATACCTAAGAAAAGGTTACCAAAAAATTTTTTACTATTTCTTAGATTAAACCAAAAGAACATGTTTGATATTAGTCTAATGATAATAATACATAAAAAACCAATAAAAACCAAATTTGTTACTTCTTTCGGAAAAATAAATACCATTATTCCTGTAAACAATGATAATAATGTTGTAAATAAAAGTCTAATTGAATCCATTATGCCTCCACTTTATTTTTTGTTTTTTCTATTACTATATAAATTATTATAAATATAATACCAATAGATAACATTATTAATGAAGATGTTAATAATTGGTTAAATACTTGATTTAATACTATATTTATAAATTCTTCTAGGTTAAAAAATTTAATAATTGTATTTTTAAATAAAGAACCAATTACTAAAACTATGCTTGGTACTACAAACGATATTCCTGCATATAGAAATGGTATATGTAAACTCCATGTAAATATAAATATTAAGAACATTAAAATAATTATTGTACCAATAAAATAAAATATAGAAATAGAATTATAAATATTTATAATTTCTTTTACATCAGCATCTTTTAATATTTCATCTCTATCTGGTAAAGTTTTTTCTATTTCAATTTTTTCTTTTTTTAATTCTTCCTTTATATATTCTGTTTGTTCTGGTGAAAGAGTACTACTTTTTGAAATTACTGAATTTACAAATAGATTTAATTTTTCTTCACTAAAGGTTGGGAATTCACCATCTTCTAAGTAATATTTCATAACTTTATCTAAATAGTCATCAAATAATTCATTAAATTCACTACTTTCAATTACTTCTTTCATATCATTTTCTGATATGCCTATTTCATTAAATGATGCAATTAAATTATCTTTTAGTGTATTTTCACCATATTCAATTTTTAACAAATTTTTAGTATTGATTGATTGTTTTAGATTATCCACTTTCATAAAATTACTTATTGACATATATATTATCATTGTAAAACATACAATACTAATTATAAGGCCAACAAACACTGATAATATTTTACCTATAATTTTTAAAAACTTCATTTTTTTCTCCTATAGCTTTCTTTTTTACATTTCTTTTCACTTATTTTTATTTTTTTATCTATATTTTTTTCTAGAATCATAAACATCATACTTACATAGGAAATAATTATACCTATGATTAATGTGAGTATATTAAATTTAGATTTATCATAGGAAATACTTGGATTTTTTATATTATATTTAACTTCTGCTTCATTTCCTTTTGAACTACTTACAAGAGTACTATAGTGTTCTTCATCTACTATATATTCAGTTAAATATTTTTTGTCATAAGTTCCTAAAACGGTTCCTGTTACTTTATTCATATTGTTTTGAAAACGGAGATAGTCAACTAAATTATATACTTGATAAGTAAATAGATATGCTCCAAATATAAATAATGTAATCATAAATGGCCTTAAAACTCTAACAGAACCATGGTTTGTATTTCTTACTTTGTATAGTTTTCTACATACTAATCCTAAGGAAAGTAATACTATGCTTATTGCAAATCCGAATGAAACATAATTATAATCATATATATTTTTTACATAAAAACAATTTTTGTGATCATTTTTCAAACAAAACATTTTTAGTATTTTGTTATTATTTTCACTTGGATTTAATGCTTTTCCATCATTGTATGATAAAAAGGTTACTTCTTCTTTTCCATTTGTATCTATAAAATAGCCTTTATCATTTTCAAATATAACATATTTTTCAACATATTTTTTATTTCTTATTCTTATATTATTAAATGCATATATAGAAGATAGCATTAGTAATATACTAAATATAATTAAAATTGTTGAAAACAAATAATTGCCTTTTTTTCCAAAAAAGCTATTGAAACTTTTTATAAAATTCGTATACATCTATCATCACCATTTTAATTATAAAGCAAAATAAGGAAAAAAGATAGTATTTTATTTAAATTTACTATCTTTATTTTTCTAATAACCAGTCAATAATATTTTTATGAATAATCCCATTTTGTGATAAATCAAGTGTGTCAGTTGAAATAACATATTTGGGGTAATTATCATCAATATTATCGTATACACCAAATTCCCTGTCAATATTTTCATCATTTATTTGATATACAACTTGAAAATATATTTTTTCTTTTGGTTTGGTTGCAATAAAATCAACTTCTCCATTTTCTAATGAACCAACATTTACATTATAACCTCTAGAAATTAATTCATTATATACAATATTTTCAAGATAAGCTCCTAATTGCATTTTTTTAGAAGTATTTAATACTTGCCCTATTCCTAAATCTGTTAAATAATATTTGTATTTTCCTGTTAATATTCTTTTTCCTCTTACATCATATCTATCAACTTTGTGAATAAGCAATGCTTTTGTCATATATTCAAGATAATTGTATATTGTATTTTTGGACACATTTCTATCATCTGATAAAAAATAATTAGACAAATTATCTGCTACAAAAGATTGTGCTGGAGTTGTAACAACATACTCAACTATTCTATTAAATAAATCAATGTCTTTAATCTTAAATCTTTCTATTATATCTTTTACAACAATTGAGTTATAAAGATCTGACAAATAATTTATTACTTGTTCTTCTGATGACATTTCGAATCTCTGTGGCATACCTCCCCAGATCATGTAATCATCAAAAGTTTCTTTTAATTCATACTTATTTTTATCTAAAATACCTTTAAGAGTGCAGACTTCCTCAAATGTAAATGGTTCAATAGCAAAACTTACATATCTTCCTGCAATATGTGTTGCAAGTTCGCCTGATAGCAAATCACTGTTTGATCCAGTTATAAAAATAGAAATATTTTTTTCATATTCTGCTTTAAATGAATTTATTGCAAGTTCCCATTTTTGAATTCTAGAAATTTCATCAATAAAAACATAGTACTTTTTATCATTAGTCATTTGTTTTTTAACATAATTGTATAAATCATCATCTGTTTTAAGAAATGAGAATTGTTTTAATTCCAAATTAATATAAATTATATTTTCATCTTTTATACCATTATTTTTAAGTTCATCAATTATTTGTTTTATAATAATTGATTTACCGCATCTTCTAATACCTGTAATTGCTTTTATTAAATCAACATCATAAAATGGTCTGATTTTGGATAAATATTTTTCACGTATAATCATAGCTATCACCTTTCAGTATGATTATACAACATATATAATCAATTGTCAAGTTTTGTATTTTCAATAATACAAAATCTTGTTTTAATATATTTTTGTATATTAAAAGATACCTTTTTAAAGTATCTATTTTTTTAAACCTTTGCACCCTTTTAATCCTTGACATGATAAGATATTAGTTTCAAATGAATGTATTTTGCTATCTTTATTTTTAAAATCTTTAATAGCAATATTTATAATATCATCTAGTAATTCAGGATATTTTTTGCCACATGCATCCCATAAATAGAATGATAATGATCCTGGACATGTATTTGGTTCATTTACATAAACATCATTTGTTTTTTTATCAATCAAGAAATCGATTCGTGCAACTCCTGATAAATTAAGAGCCTTAAATGTTTCTTTAGCATATTCTTTTATTTTTTCTGTTATTTTTTCATCTATTCTTGCTGGTATAATACGACTCGTTGATGCCATACCTTTTGATGCTTTTGTTTTAGAAGAACCCATATATTTATCTTTGTAACTTAATATTTCATCTTCACCCATTACTTCTTCTAAAGCGCTTACTTCACTATATTCATAGTCACCAATAACACTTGCATTTACTTCTATAATGTGTTCAATTTTTTTCTCAACAACAACTTTATTTTCATACACAAATGCTTCTCTTAATGCATTTTCTAATTCATTTGCTTCATGTGCGATGGTTATACCAACACTTGATCCTAAATTTGCTGGTTTGATTATTACTGGATAGCCTACTTTTTTTGTTTTTTTGCTAACTTCTTCAAAGTTATTCATTTCATAATCATATATACATGTATATGGTACTACTGGTAAATCATGGGCTTTCATAACTTCTTTCATGACAACTTTATCTTGTCCTAAAGCTGAACCTAAAACATCACTTCCAACATATGGTATTCCTATTGTTTCAAGGAATCCTTGAATTGAACCATCTTCTACACCACTACCATGAACAACTGGTAATATTAAATCAACGGTATTTACAATTCTTCTAAAGCCTTTCACTTTTTGTAAAACAAATTCATTTTCTTTTTTGTATAATACAACTTGATTTGCATATCTTTTTAATAAATCCATATCTTTATACAAATCAATGTCCATTAATTGTTTACCAGTATACCAAACTTTGTCTTTACCCATATATATTGGTATAATGTCATATTTTTCTTCATCTAAATTATGCATGGCTTGAACTGCGGAAATAATACTTACTTCATGTTCTACAGATGTTCCACCATACATGACACCTATTTTAATCATTTTGTTCCTCCTAAGAAATTTTCTATTATTTTATTTACTTGATTTATGTTTTCTAAATAAGCATAATGGGTACCAGGTAAAATTATTACTCCTGCATCTTTGATTAGTTTTTCTAATTCATATGCATTACTTTTATCTACGGTTGTATCATTTTCTCCCCATATTATTAATGTTGGACATTTAATTTTTTTAACTTCTTCTGTTATATCATTATTAACGTGAGCAGTTAAAATATCTCGCATTTTAGTGCTCGCATTTTTATAGTCAGTTGATCCCATATGTTTTTTAGCAAACTCAATTAATTTTTTACTTGGTATAATTTTTTTCATTGCTTTTAACATTTTTACTTTGAAAGTTATTTCGGTGATTTCTTTTTTGTAGGGACTTCCAAAGAGAATTAATTTTTCAGTATTGTATTTACTTGCATAGATGAGCCCTATTTTTCCTCCAAATGAATGACCTATAATAGAACATTTTTCATAACCCAGTTTATTAACAAATTTGTTAATAAAGTCAGCATAGTCTTCAATACTCCATACATTATCTGGTTCATCACTTTCTCCAAAGCCTGGTAAATCCAGTATTAAAACTTTTTTATTTTTTAATCCTTTTACTAATGGTTCCATCATTTGAATATTCTGACCCCATCCATGTAAAAGCACTACTAAATCACCTTCACCAATTATTTTATAATTAATTTTCATATTTCACCTTAATAACCATTATTCCATCTCCTTTTGAATATATTTTGTTTTCATATTCTGTTTGAGAATTGATGTAATCTATAAATTCTAATATTTTTCTTTTGATGCCTCTTACATTTCTTGATAATTTACTATCATCTTCATGTATAACTCCATGAAAGTAGATGTTGTCTACGATTATAGAGCCATTTTTATTTAACAGGCATTTATATTTTTCAAAAAACCTAATGTTTTGACTTTTGGCTGCATCTATAAATATTAAATCATATTTATCATTGAGTTCTATTTCTAATGCATCACCTTTTATGCATTTTATTTGATTGTTTAAATTCATTTTTGTTATATTTGCAATTGCTTCTTTATATCTTACTTCGTCTCTTTCAATTGTTGTTATATTTATATTTTTGTTTATTAATGCCATTTTTATACTTGAATATCCTACTGCAGTTCCTATTTCTAATATTTGTTTGACATTATTATTTTTTATATAGTTTGTTAAAAATTCTATTCCTTCATCTTGCATGATAGGAATTTTGTCTATTATCGCCTTGTTTTTTATTTCTTCAAGCACTTACCTCACACCACAATCCTTGATTTATTAAGTTTCTTATTGTACTTTCAAATTCAGTATAGTTATTCATAAAATATGTTTTACCATTGCAATCAGCAACAAAATATAGATAACCTTTATTTTCATATTCAATTGCACCTACAATACTGTCTATTCCAGGATTGCTTATTGGGCCTACTGGTAATCCCATTTTACTTGTACATCTTGTATTATATGGGTTTGAACAGTTTGCGAATTGCTCAAGTGTTAAACCATTTTTAATGTCATCTAGTTTATATGCATAGTATGCTGTCATATCACTTCCTAGTGATATATTGTTATTTATTCTGTTTACAAATACTCCTACTACTTTTTTTCTATTGCTTCCTGGTAATGATTCTACTTCAGCAATTGATGCTAGTATAACTATTTCATTTAATTTTAGGTCGCTTTGCTCAATTTTGTTTTTATATGGTTTTATTTTTTCCCCGAATTCATTTAAGAGTGTTCTTATTATTGTTTCTGTAGTTACATCTTTGTTTAAAAATTCATAAGTATCTGGGAATAAATAACCTTCTAATGGATAATAAATTTTGTTGTTTAAAATACTATCATCTAAAAACCAATAGTCTTTTATCATTTTTTGGGCAAACTCTCTATCTTCCAATACTTTGATAACATCATTATATTTATTCTTTGTATTTTTTGAGATTTCACGTGCAATTTGTCTTGCGTTTAATCCTTCTTTAAATGTTATTCTTATAGTATCTGGATTATAATTATTTCCTTTTTTTAATTCATTCATTATTTGTTCTAGGTTCATTGTTTTATTTAGGTTATATTCACCTACTTCTAAGTGAGATTCTTTTAAGAATAATTTAATATAAACTTTATAAATAAATTCTGATTTAATTAAACCTTTTTCGTATAGTACGCTACCAAGAGTTGAATATGTATCATTTTTTCCAACACTTAAAACAATGTTAGTACTATCCTTACTATCAGTTGGTCCTGTCATATACATAAGCGTACATAAAAAGATAATAAGCAAAACTAAAACCCCTATTATTATTCTAATTATTTTTTCCATACTTCTTTTATTTTATGCTTCTGCACCTTTCTTGACTTCTGCTTGTAATTCTTCAAGTATTGTTTCAATAATTTTCCATTCTTTTTCGCTTTCTATTGGGTATAGAATACTTTTTTCATCTTTTGGATTATATATTGAGGCATATACTTTTGTATTTCCGTCATCATCTGTTGTATTATCCGTGTAAACTATATAATTTTTTTTTGTTTCTTCACTTTCAAATGTAAATAAAACTTCACATTCTATATTTTTACCTTCTTCATTCATTACTTTAAATGATATTTTTTCATCGTTCACTGTTTTTCCTTCTTTCCATAAATGTTTCTAATATTATTGTTGCCGCAACACCGTCAACTTTGTTTTTTCTTTTTTTTCTTGACATATCAGATTCTATTAAATAGTTATTTGCTTCAACAGAAGATAAGCGTTCATCTTGCATATATACTTCCATGTTCAAATATTTACTTAATTTATCTCTAAATTCAATTGTTTTATTAGCTCTTTCTCCTAAAGTATTATTCATGTTTCTTGGTAGTCCTAAAACAACTATATCTACTTCTTCTTTATTTATAATTTCTTTTATTTGTTCAAGTAAACTATCATAATCTTCATTTTCAAATCTTATTGTTCCATAACTTGATGCAATTATGCCTAATTTATCGCTCATTGCTATACCAAGTGTCTTAGTACCTAGATCTAGTCCTAAATATCTCATCTATCAACCTCCATAAAATATAATACCATTATTTTTTTGGTTTTTCAATAAAGCAAGAAAAAATAATGGTTTTTTTCCATTATTTAACAACTGCCTTTATAATTTATTAATTGTTCTGCACAAGACCAAATATTATTGTTACTTGCATCTTGACCTCCAGTTGCTTTAGCAGCTAGAGTAACTGCAAGTTGGACTATTGCAATTACAAGAAATGTTGTTGCCCCTGCTATGCATCTTTTTAAAAAGATAGTGCGAGTTTTTGCCATTTCATCTGCACTTCCTTTGGTGCTAGCTTTGGCAAAGTCAAGCATTCCCATTATAACTAATACTACTGGTACAGCAATTTTAATTATATTGATAACTAAAGTTATTAAGTATCCTATTTCACAATGTTCTGTTAAAGCTTCACACATATTTTCATCTCCATATCGATTGTATCATTTTTATTTTTTTTTGACAATACCAAAATAAAAGATTAGTTTAAACTAATCAATTATTAGACAGACTAGAAACGTCCTCCGCCTCCGCCTCCACCAAATGAACCACCACCTGATGAAAAGCCACCACCAGAGCCTCCACCTGATGAATCTGATGAATGTGCGACTGCATATGCTCTATCAGCTGTTCTTTTAGCTTCACCAATTGCACTTGCTACAACATTTGAGGCATTTACCATATTACTTATTGTGTTAAATCTGCCAATGTCTGCTCCATTTATATCGCCCATTTCTTGGACTTTTATTTCCATATCTTTGGCCAATTTTTTAGCAATTCCAAAAACTGTTGCGTATACTAAATATTTTTCCCATAATGTAATTTCTGGTAATTCTTTTTCATGCATACGTCCAAAGTCTTTCATAAAGTTTTTAAGTCCTAACCATTTATAGTATTCTTCATTGCCTTCTTTTGTTCTTTTAGTTGCAGTAATATAATATACAAATGAAGTTATCCCTAGTAAGATTAAAAGACAAAATAATAATTTATTTACATAAGTAAATTTATCATTAAATAGTACTAGTATTAATGGTGATATTGAAAATAAAATATAATTTGTTATTTTTTTCTTTTCATAAAAATTCTTATTCTTGCCTTCTTTTAAACATGTATTTTGCCAGCTTGAATAATTACTAGCAAACATATCATAATTCCTACTAGCTCTTTTTTTCAAGCCTTTTAGTGTTATTTCTGTACTATTTTCGAAAACACATCGTACTAATTTTTCTTCACTTTCAGTTAATCCTTCTTTGGTAACTAGTTTTAATTTATAATCATTTTTACTTAATTTTTCATATTCTATTTTTTTCTTATATATTAGACTTAATATTGATGCAGAAAATGATGCTGTAGTTATGTTTCTTTTCAATAAATATTCAACTATTTCAGGACCATTTTCACTTGGGAAATCTCTATAATATTTGTTATCAAATGTTGCTTTATATTCTTTATCATGAGCATTATAAAATCTATACATAAGATAAATAGTTACTATGATATAAACTATACAAAATACATCAATAATTTTACCAATTGTTTTTTCTATTTTTATTTCCCGTTCTTCTTCATATGAAAGAGTACTATTTATTCTATGCATATAGATGTCATATTCTTCATAGCCATTTAGTTGTTCTACTAAACTTATAGCATAGTCTTTATTAGCTTGGGTTCTGTCTTGTTCAAACTTGGTAATTGCTTCTTCGATTTGTTTTTTTAACTCTTCTAATTTTTTTCTTTCTTCTTCTCTTATTCTATTTGCTTCATCGGCTTTTTTTGTTTCTTCTTCTATTATATTTTCTAAAACATTATTGTCATCTAATTTTAATGATTCACTTAATACATCTCTATCAAATATAACTCTGATATCAAGTCCTTCATAGGCATTTAGATAGTCTAGTGTTAATAGAACTTCGTTTTTTGATTTTATACTTGTTTCTCCTGTTAATGGTCCATGTCCCCAAACTCTAATATTGTTTTTATTGTTTGGTATAATAAACTTAACATTTACATTTGTTACGGGTTCTTTTAAGCTTGTAAAGATGTTATAACCAACTTCTCCTACATCTTTATGTTTAATTGCCATGTTTTTTACTAAATATTCAAGATAAAATAGTCTATTACGAGTAGATGGATTGTATATACGAACACTTATTCCTTTAGAAATGTTTGTTACTGTATAGTAGCCATAATCTCCTTTTGAAGCACTGCCTACTTCTTTAAAATTATAGCCTTCTTGTTCTAATAGTTCAAAGCCACTTTTTATATTTTGGATTCCTTTGACACTTATGATTTCAATTTTTGTTCCGGAATAGGTATTACCTCCGTAATATATTTCTCTATCAAAACCATTATATTCTCCATCTAAACCAAAAACTTCTTTAACTTTGATATCACCATTATTTAAAACTGTTGCTTCCATATAATAGTTTTCTACTGTTGCATTTACATAAAATGGCATTATTAATAATAAGAATAAAATTATTTTTTTCATAAATCTCCTTTAAAAAGCCAAAAGTTAAAATTGAACTTTTGGCGTTTCTTTATCTGCTTCTGATACTTTAAAAAATTCTTCTGGCTTGAAACCGAATAATGAAGCAACTATACTAGATGGGAACATTTCAAGTTTATTTTTGTAAGTTAATACTGAATCATTGTAAAATTGACGAGCACTTGCAATTTTATCTTCAGTATCTTTTAAATTACTTTGTAATTCCATAAAGTTAGTATTTGCCTTTAATTCAGGGTAAGATTCACTTAGTGCGAATAAATGTGTTAATGCTTGTGTTAGTTCGCCATTAGCTTCTGCTGAATCGTGTACGTTTGTAGCACTTATAGCTTTATTACGAGCATTAATTACAGCTTCTAAAGTTCCACTTTCATGTTTAGCATAACCTTTTACTGTTTCTACTAAATTAGGGATTAAATCCGCTCTTCTTTTTAGTAAAACATCTATTTGAGCCCATTGATCTTTAACTCTATTTCTTAAAGCAACTAATCCATTGTATGTTGACATAACCCATAAAAGTATTACGACAACTACAATTATCAATATAATCCACCATTGCATACTCTATATCCTCCATTCAATTATTATTCTATCATACATTCATAATAAAATCAATGAATAATTAATGAAAAATATACCAAAATATTGATGGAGGTTTTATGAATATTGATATTAGAAAAAGTATTATTAATAATTTTAAGGGTAATAGTCTAGATGAAATAATGGTTTCTATTAATGAATCTATTAAAAAGGGTGATGAGATTACTTTACCTGGTTTGGGAGTTTTTTTTGAGCTTTTATGGAGTAATGCTGATTTAGATATGCAAAAAACTATTATTGAGATAATTAAAAAATCTCTTTAATAGTTTTTTTAGTCTAATTTTTCAATTTGTTTTACAACTATTTGATACTCATTGTATCTTCTTTCTACATGGCCCAACACATGTATAATGTCATTTACATTTATGTTATTTATTCTTTCATATACTTCTTTAAATAATACTAAACTTACTTTATTTAGATTGTCTGTACCATCAATAAATGCCATATAATCATTGTTTTTGGTTTTGGTTGTTTTTATTTTGGTTACCATTGTAACTATGTCAACATCTTTATCAAAGTATTTGTCAATATCACTTATGTTTATTGCATTTTTATATTTTATTGAATATTCATTTATTAAATCTTGTCCGATTGTTAATCCTAAGTATTCTTTTTCAAGCATCATTAGTTCTTTTTTACTGAATTCTTCATATTTTGTCAGTTCGAAGAATGAATCATCTACTAGATCGCCTAATTCAGAAAAATTACATATTAGTTCTATATTTGATAAAAGGGTTCTTCTATTGTATTCAAATGAATCGAATGCTCCACTTGATATTAATGATTCCAAAATTGTTTTATTGGTTTTTACTCTTTTGACAAAGTCAAATATGTTTTGAAATTTTTTCTTATTTCTTTCTTCTACTAAATTTGTTACAAAACCAGTTCCTATTCCTTTAATGCTTGTTAATGGCAAATATACTTTATTATCTTTTACCTCATATAGATTTGTACTTATATTTATGTTTGGTTTATTTATATTTACACCACTTAATCTTGCTTCATATATGTAGTTATTTATTTTTTCATCGGCATTAAAATAAGTTAATAAACTTACATAAAAACATTCTTTATAGTGAGCTTTAATATATGCCATTTGGTATGCTAGATAAGCGTATGCGACTGAGTGGGATTTATTGAATCCATATTGGGCGAATTTTTTTATGTCTTCGAATACTTTTTTACTTGTTTCTAGACTGTAACCATTTTTTAAACCACCTTCAATAAATTTTGCATAATTTTTTTCCATTACACTTTCTTTTTTTTTGCTCATTGCTCTTCTTAAGATATCTGCTTCACCTAATGTATATCCAGCCATCTTACTTGCAATTAACATTATTTGTTCTTGATATATCATTACTCCATATGTTGGACTTAGGATATTTTTTAGTCTTTCATCATAATAATTTGGTTTTAGTTTTCCTTTTTTATAATTAATGTACAAATCTATGTTAGTTGCTGGTCCTGGTCTAAATAGAGCATTCGCGACTACTATATCATCGAACGAATTAACATCTAGTCTTTTTAGAAAATTTATCATACCACTTGATTCAAATTGAAATATACCTAATGTGTTCCCGTTTTTAAAAATATCAAGTGTTTTTTGATCATTTAGTGGGATTTTTTCAATATCAAATGTATTATCTATTTCTTTTACTTTTTTGATTGAATCTCTTAGGATACTTAAGTTTTTTAGACCTAGAAAATCCATTTTTAAAAGTCCAATTTGTTCTAGATATTCGGGTGTATATCCTGCTATGTAACTTTCACCATTTAATACCATTGGAACTGATTGTGCTAGGTCATTATTGCTCATTACTATTCCCGCTGCATGCATTGTTATGTTTCTTTTTAGTCCTTCTAGGAGTAGTCCTAGTTTGTATAGTTTTTTTAGTTCATATGTTGTTAAATATTTTTTTATACTTTCGTAGTTATCTTTTAAAGAAAGGTTTGGGTTAATATTTTTGCTTAAATCATTAATGTCTATGTTCATAACACGGGTCAAATCTCTTATTACAGCTCTTGATTTTAGGGTACCGAATGCTATTATGTTCGCGACTTTATTGTTTCCATACTTGTTTTTACAGTAATTTATTACTTCTTCTCTTCTATCGAATTCAAAGTCTATGTCTATATCAGGCATTGTTACTCTTTCAATGTTTAAAAATCTTTCAAATAGAAGATTATATTTTATAGGGTCTATTTCTGTTATGTCTAAGACATATGATATTAATGATCCGGCTGCGCTTCCTCTTCCTGGACCTACTAATATTTTTTGGTCTTTAGCATATTTTACATAATCGTGCACTATTAAAAAGTAATCACAGAATCCCATTTTATTTATTATTTCTAATTCATACTTTAATCTGTCTAAATATATTTTTGGTACTGTTTCCCCGAATTTTATTTTGGTTCCTTCAACTATTTTTTGTTTTAATAGTTTATAGCTGTCTTCATTACTATATTTTAGCATTTCTTCTTTATGGTCCAAATTTAAATTTATTTCATTTATTATTTGTTCTACTATTTTATCTTGGATTATTTCAAATGTTACATTTTCAATATTTGAAATGTTTTCTATTTTTTCATTTTTATCTATTGCTTCTAAATATTTTAGTGCTGGTTCATTTTCTTTGTCTAAACTTCTTATTTCTTTAAAATATAATTTATTAATGTCATAAAATTCAAAATTATATATTGGTTTATCGTTTATTAAAATTATATCTTCATATTCTTTTAGGCCATATCTTGATATTAATAATAGATTTTTGAAACCGTTATAGTTTTTTGCAAATAGATATATTTTTTTATTTTCATAAATGTACTCTAATCCAATGATACATTTAATATTATTTTGTTTGCAGGCATTATAAAATTCTAGTGATCCACATAGGTTATTATCGCATAAACTTAAAACATTTAGGTTATTTTTTTTGGCATATTCTATTAAGTCATTTATTTTGATTAAACTTTTTAGTAAGCTATAATCGCTTTTTATATTTAGTGAACCGTATTTCATATTGTGCCTCCTTTTTAATTTTATCATATTTTTTAATATTTTGGCCTAAAATATTTGACTTATTCTTAAATATATGTTAAAGTTATTAGAGCAAACGCAAAAAAGAGATTGAAGGAGAAGTGAGAATATGGCAAAGAAATTAACTGCAAAAGCACCTCTATTTGGTAATAATAGATCACATTCTTGTAGAGCTACTAAACATAAACAAAACGTAAATTTACAAAAAGTAACATTAGATGATGGTACAGCTGTAAGAATGAGTGCTCGTGAATTAAGAACTTTAAAAAAATATAGTTAGTTTTATCTAACTGTATTTTTTTTTAATATATTTTAACTCATGGTTTTATATTATTATATTTTTTATTATTAGTATAAAATATACACTTGTATTTATGTTTTAGCCACTTTTAGATGCTCCTTTCAAAAAATTTATTATTTTTTATGTATTACTCATTGTGGCTTAAAACATATATCAAAATGATTAAAATTAAATTTCAATTCCTTGTTCGATACCCCTAGTTCCGACACTTTTGAAATGGTATTATTAAATAATTTTTATTTAATATTGATTTTATAAGCTTTAATAAGTTCTGGATTTTGACACATATCTTTATATCTCCTTTTCGAAAGATAGTACATGTTTAATTAAAAACTAAAGGTTCTAGGATATTTTCTGCATTTTATATGAATGCAGATTTTTTTGTAATTTTATATTTATTTGAGCTCAATTAAAAATATAGTATATAATTCTTTTTAGAATTTATATACTATATTATGCAATGTTCAGATTATTTAAATATTTAATTATATAATATTTCTAATTTTGGTTAGGTCGCTTTGGAAGAGCAGTTACATCCCGTCCTCCGCTTGTCTGGTGTCTTATAAGCCGCGAACCCACAGTAGTATCAACAGAATCAGACCCAATAGTACGGGATAACCACAGGCCAGCATCATTAGAAAAAATAAACGCGCCGCCGACCACTAATATCATATCACCAGTTGTTGCACTATATCCATCTTTTATTCCTGTTGGATTACTTAAATCAGTGTTTGTTGCGTCAATTTCAGTTGGTAAGCTAATTAATGGATTATTACTATCATAACCAACTTTAGTTATATAGCCGGATCCACCATTATCACCAAAAGATTTATTTATGTAACCTAATGCTTGATAATTTTCAGCAAATGTATCTGATTTATATGTTGTAAAGTCATAATTGATATATGCTTGATAATCTTTTATATTTATTCCATCTAGAAAATCAGCTGTATTTCCATATATATCTTCTATTCCTCTATAGATCATACTATGCTTGCCATCATTAACTAAACATCCTGATTGCATGCCTAATGAATCAGTGCCTCCCATTATGATGGCACCAGAATTATTGACATCATTATTTTCAGTTACGCCTTTTCCTAATTTTGCTTGACTATCATAATCTGCATATTCTACTAAATATAACATTTGTAATACATACCAGTGATAATCTAATATTGAAAAATCTGTTCCTAATGCTGATGCACTTTCTCTAAATGTTGGTAAATTAGCATGAGCACTTGGATAAACACCATTTTTTGATTTTCCTGTGAAAATGTTTCCAACTGTTCCTCCAGAACTTCCATGTTCTTCTGACATCAATTCAATATAACCATTACTATTTTTATTCGAAGTATTACTTCCACTACTAGAGTTATGGTAAGCATCTGTTCCGCCACTCATCTTATATCTTCCAACACTAAATGGTTCACTATATGAGTAACCTTCTTGTGCATATTTTGATATATATTGATATTCCATCCCATTTACGACTTCTCTTTTATAATAAAATCCTGGTATATATGTTAATACTTCTCCATTACTTCCATCAAATTTAAAATTACTATCCCCATACCATGCTGTTACTTTTCTTGTATTTGCATTATAATTATAACTTTTTATTTCACTCCATGGATATATATTATCAAAATCATTTTTTACATTTGTATTTGCAGTAGTAGATGTTCCACTTTCTGGTAATATAGCATTTGCTTCTAAGCCTATACTATCTTCTATTCTTTCCCATGATGATGAAGTGCTACTGGTATCCCTTTTTATTCCATATACCATTATTCCATCCTTTGATTGTTTACCAACTGTTGTTACATTTATAGTAATACTTTTATCAATATAGTCTGTATCTAAATCATTATATCTTCCACTATCATATGGCCATTCCCAGTATATGCTATGTGTTTTACTACTCACACTTGATACATCTAAAAAGCCATTTATAGTATTTGTTTCTATATCTAATACCTTTGTTTTATTTTCATCTAAATAAAACTTCATATTTGATGGTAAACTAGTTGTACTAAAACCTATTGTATACTCTATATCTACGCTTGAATTAGTGGCTTTTGCGACTAAATCAAACTTTCCTTTATCTCCAGGTACAATTACTTTATCACTTGATACTACACTTGGACTATC
>CAKPJE010000007.1 GCA_934162555.1 uncultured Bacilli bacterium
GTATTGAAACTGTTGCAGAAAATATAATGCCAAGAGTCCAAATAATTATAGATGGTATCGTTGATCTAGTTATTGGATTATCTGGGAAATTAGTTGAAAATATGCCTCAAATAATGGAGGCTGGTATGCAAATTTTACAAAAATTGCTAGATGGTATAACATCAATGTTGCCACAAATAACACCTGTGATTTTTCAAATAATTGATAATATAGTTCAATTTTTGACACAAAATCTGCCAACAATTTTAACTTTGGGAACCCAGATTTTATTTGAATTGATGAGAGGTATTGCAGAATCATTACCAGATTTAGTGCCTCAAATTGTTGATGTTATTATAAAAATAATGGAAGTATTTAATGATAATTTTTCAACGTTTTTAGAATTGGGCGTGAAGGTTATTTTAGGTTTAATAGAAGGATTAATAAAATCAATACCTACAATCATCAGCAACTTGCCTACGATAATAGAGGCGATAATCAATTTCTTTACATTAAGTAAGTTTTTGACTTTGGGAAAAACAATTATTAGTGGTTTAATAAAGGGTTTAGGACAAACTGTGCCTAATTTATTAAAAGAAATACCTAAAATAGTTGGTAAAATAATTAAAGGATTTGCCAACGGTGGTTGGAAAACTGTAGGTCAAGATATTATTAAAGGAATTGTTAATGGCTTTACATCAATGGGTAATTTTATTTGGGATGCAATAAAGAAAGTTGGTTCTTCGATGCTTGATGGTATTAAATCATTCTTCGGTATCAAATCGCCATCAAGAGTTATGAAAGATCAAGTTGGTACTTATCTTGCAGAAGGTATTGGAATTGGATTTGAAGATACAATGAAAAATGTGTCAAAAGATATGGCTAATGCGATTCCTACAGATTTTGATACTACAATAAATGCAAATTATAAATCATCTAGTTATGGCTCAAATGGTTATAGTTCTAATAATTATGATGTGCTTGTATCTGCTTTTAAAGAGGCATTGAAAGATACTAAAGTCGTTATGAATGGTCGCGAAATGGGTAACTTTATTGTTAGCACAATGGAAAGTGCTGTTTATAGTTAGGAGGTAATTTATGAATAGTATAGTTTGGAAAAATATAGATAGTAAAGATATTGAAGGTTTAATTATTTGTGAATTGCCCCCTATTTCTAAACCTAAAATGCGAACTAAGGAAACTTGTGTAGATGGTGTGGACGGTTCAACGTTTGAAGATTTAGGTTTTGAAACTTACGACAAAACTATTCAAATAGGATTAAGAGGTAACTTTGATATAGATGAGATAATTGAATATTTTAGTGGTGAAGGTAACTTAATTTTAAGCAACGAATCTGATAAATATTATAAGGCTAGAATAATTGATCAAATAGATTATGATAGACTGTTACGTTTTAGAACGGCAAATGTAAGATTTAAAGTACAACCATTTAAATACTCGAATGATGAAAATGTAAAATTGTTTGAAATAACTAATCAAACAAGTTTAAATATTTTTAACAATGGAAACTACAAGAGTAAACCTATAATAAAAATATACGGAAGTGGAACAATAGAGTTCAAACAAGAAGGAATTACAATTTTTAATTATTCTTTCCCAGAAAATGATACTTATGTAGTTATTGATTCTGATAAACAAGATGCATATGTAAACGCTGCATTAAAAAATAGAAATATGTTAGGTGATTTTCCGGTTTTAAAGATCGGAAAAAATATTGTGTCCTGGACAGGTACGATAACAAAAATTGAAGTATCTAATTATTCAAGATTTTTATGAAGGAAGTGAAAAAAATGGCTAAATTACTAAAAAAAGAATTTAATATTATTTTAACAAGAGGCGATACATATAGTCTTGATTTTGATGTTTCAAATCTAACATCAACTGATTTAACTGAAGCCTATATGACCTGTAAAGAAAAAAATAATCCAAGCGGAACGGCTTTGTTTTGTAAAAAACTAAATAGTGGAATAACAAAAATTTCTTCGGGAAAATATAAAGTATCTTTAACAAGAGCAGATACAATTAATTTAGAAATTGAAGAAAAATATATGTATGATATTGAAATCAAATATGGTAATGAAATTAAAACTATAGTTAGTGGTACTTTAAAATTAATGCAAGATTATACAACTCCGGCAGATGAAAATTCTGATGAGGAGAGTGGTACATAGTGATTGAAATAAGTGAAGAAAATAGTACAAATGTTATTGTTGAAACCGAAGAGATTGTTGTACCAACAGGTGTATTAGGTCCGACAGGTGCAACAGGCGCAACTGGTCCGAAAGGTGATAAAGGGGAAAAAGGCGATAATGGAAAAGATGGCTCAAATGGCATTATGATTTTTGCCGGAGATACTGATGCAACCAAAATAGAGAAATTAACTAGCGCTGTAGAAAATGGTAATTTGATTCAATCATTATTTTACAAAAGTGGTACATTTAATAATATATATGCAATATGTAATTATTACTCATATGAAAACAACACTCAAGTGTTTCTTTTTTCCTCATTTTCCGAAATGTGTTTTGCGATTGCAGCATTTAGTTTAGATACAGAAAACACATTAAAATTTTCTGAAAAAATTTATGAATGGGAAGAATTTATTTCTGATAAAATAACGGACAATTCATATTTTGCATCGTTTGCATTTTGGGGCGATGGTACAACTAAAGAATTTACATATACTTTTGATCAATATGTAGAAGAAGTCTATGCTTATACACCGCCTCTTATTACTTTATATAAAAAAAATAGTGATAATACTTGTACACTTATTCAACCATCTATCGTATGGAATGGTGGAAAAACTATAACTATAACACTAGACCAGCCTCTAGCTGAGGGAGAACGTTTACAGGGAACGATACAATATGGACACGCTATGGTGTAGGTGATATTATGATTAGAGTTTATGATAGCAATGAAAAGTTATTCAACAATAATGGAATTAAAATACTGCATCCTTTAGTTGCAGAAATCACTAAAAAAGATAATAGTGATTATTATATTGAACTTGAGGATGTGTTAGAAAATTTAGCGTATTATCAAAAGGGCTTGATAATACGTGCTGACACTCCTTGGGGGAGTCAAGGATTTAGATGTGATAATCCAGAAATAAATAATAATAAAATCAAATGTACAGCTTGGCATTTGAGCTATGATAGTAAAAATTATGTGATTGCTGATAGCTATGCCGTTGATAAAAATTGTAATGATGCATTAGACCATTTTAATTCAGCTACAGATTCTACAAGTCCTTTTACTACAATTAGTGATATATCAAAAATAATAAGTACACGAGTTGTAACAAAGAGTTTATTTGATGTTTATGAAGAGTTTATTTCAGATGATAAATACGGTGGCCATTGGTATAGAGATAATTGGACTTTAGGTATAAAAAATAGTATTGGTCAAGACAAAGGTGTTGTATTAGCTGTAAATAAAAATATTACTGATTTTGTTGTAAAAGAAAATTGGGATGATGTTTGCACTAAAATATTACCATACACTACCGATGGTGAAAAAAGAATCTATTTAGATAACAAGTTTGTTGAATTGGATTTAGGATTATATGATATTCCTTTTACAAAAGTTGTAAAGTTTGAAAATATATATTCAAGTAGTGATTTTGATGATTATTCAAGTTATGAAACAGCTACTAAAACTTGGCTTTTGGAATCAGCAAATAAATATTTACAAAATAATAAATTGCCTAAAATAAATTACTCGGTTGGTGCTGAATTATCAAATGTTAGTGATGTTGGCGATACAATCTATGTTAAACATCCAAAATGTAAAATTGATATTACAACGAATGTTATAGGAATAGTTTATGATTGTATAAAAAATAGCTATGTAAAAATTGAGTTTGGAAATTTTAAAAAGGAAATTAAAAATCTAACCGATCAGATTAGTGCAGAAGTCGAAAAAAATACAAATGAGCATATTAATGATAGTAAGGTTCTTTTGCAAAAAGAATTGAACGAAGCTACAGCGAGATTTAATGATATGTTAGGTAATTCATATAAAATTATTGAAGAAGATAAAATAATGTTTGTTGATACATTACCAAAAGAAAATGCAAAATATGTATTAAAAATTTCAAATGGTGGAATTGGTTTTAGTTCTACTGGAATTAATGGTGTATTTACTAGTGCTTGGACTTTAGATGGAACTTTAAATATGAATGCAATTAATGTAATTAATCTGACTGCCTCACTTATCAAAGGGGGAACATTAAAACTAGGTGGAATAAATAATTCAAGTGGAACATTCGAACTTTATGATGAAACAGGAAGATTAATATGTTTGCAAGATAAAACAGGTTTAACTTGTTATGCAAAAAATGGTGATTATGTTAAGTTGAATGCCGAAGTTGGCTTCGCTGGTTTCAACAAAAATAATAGCAAAGTTTATTGGGCTGATGGCGACGTATTTCATATGCATAATGCTGAAATTGAAAATGAGGCAAAATTCGCTGGAATGATTAAGCTAGTTCCCGTTAATACCAGTACAAATAAAGGAATAGGTTTTGTTGCTATGAGCAACTAAAGGAGGGCTTATGACAGAATCAAACGATCTAAATATTGCTGTTTTAGCAGATGCTAATTTAAAAAAGAGTTTTGAGAAAAAAGGTGCTAAAGGTAATCATAAGTTTATATTAGAATTAGAAGAAGATAAAAATAAAATAAGTGTTGCAAATAACACATCAGCAGTTGATTATAAGTTTAAAATCGCACCTGTTAATCTTACTTATAATTGGGCCGAGTGGGGAACTAAAATCAAGTATACTGTTAATATCAATGGTGTTAAAGTTGCTAGTGGTTATATTCCTAAATATGACGGCAAATCTACGGTTGTATTAGCTAGTGGGACTGTTAATGTTGAGCATACAATAGATGGTTCTAAAACTATTGCTGTTTCATTCAATGTAGAAGATAATGCTAATATGTATTATACTTGTGGAAATGCTAAAATTGATGATGGTTCGATGGAATTAACAAAAATTGCAAGAGGTGCAGTTATTACGTATGCAACAGATTTTAATGATGAATCGGTTGCCGATGTTAGTTACAATAATCCGGCTGGCAATAATGTTGATACATTAGCACTTGGAATTAATATAGATGATCAATTAAAAATATCATATAGGAATGTTGAAAAAAATATTTCTGGAAGTTATAGATTTAACTTTACTAATGAAGAATTAGCTATTTTAAGAAATTCAACAACTACTTCTAATTCGAGAAAAGTACAATTCATTTTAAAAACTGTTATTGGTGATAATACATTTTATTCTACTATTCAAAAAGATTTTTACATAATAAATGCTAATCCTGTTTTTAATGTGAATCAGGTGTCGTATGAAGATACAAACACTTCAGTTGTTAATATCACTAAAAACAATCAAATGATTGTACAAAATAAATCTAGTTTAAAAATTAATTATACTAATGCTACCGCTTTAAAAGGAGCAAGCATATCAAAGTATATTTTTACTTTAAATGGGGTTGAAGAACAAGGCACTAACAATAGTGCTTTTTTTGGAAATATAAATATTTCTTCAAATGCGACTTTGAATGTTAAAGTTGTTGACTCTCGAGGCAATAGTACATCTTTTTCAAAAACTATAACTATAGTTCCTTATTCAGCACCAACTGCAAATGTATCTTTATATAGGTTGAACAATTATGAGGATGAATCTTATTTAAATGTTGATGCAAGCATTTCTAGTATTAATAACAAAAATACAATGACTATAAAATATAGATATAAATTATTGAAAGATAGTTTTAATGATTTTGTTGTAATTAATGATAATGTAAAACAAACTTTTTCTCTTAATAAAAATAATGAGTACATATTTAATATAGTTGTTATTGATGCGTTTAATGAAAAATTTGATAAAGATTTTATGCTTCCTAAAGGCGTATTTCCGATGTTTATAGATGTTGCAAAGAACTCGGTTGGTATCAATGGCTTTCCTGTAAATAACAATAGTTTTGAGATATTTGGGAATATGTATATTAATGGCAATTTATTATCATATTATCTGCATCCAATCGGTTCAATTTATGCTTCAGAAAATGCAACTGATCCGCAAACCCTTTTCGGCGGAACTTGGAAAAATATAACTGATAAATATTTGTATGCTGCTGGAACAAAACATCCGGCTGGTTCATCGTTTGGTAGTGATAAGATAAAACTATCAGCTGATAATTTACCATCATTTGATATTCCTAGCACAGAATTGAAAGGTAATTTTGGTGAAGTTTTTAGTGGTGCTAACGATAAAACGAGTGGAATTGTAACACGTAAAAATAATTCAGATAAACAATACACAAATTATAACACCGATACAAATAAGTGGTCTGAATATGCAATTAATGCATCACACGGACATAAATTTGTCGGAAAAAATACTGAAATCGATAATACACCATTTGGCTATGCGTTTTATGTGTGGGTAAGAACAGGTTGATTGGTGGTGAAATAATGAAAGAATTTGTAGAAAAAATAAAGCCATACACAATTTTTTTGGGATGGATTATTACAACTTTAGGCTTTTTATGGATGATTTTTTCAACGTATTATAAATTGAATGATAATTTAAAAGTTATTCAAAAATCAACTTTGAGAAATACTATATGGAATGAAAATATACCTATGCACGATAGGTTAGAATCATGCGATAGCTATTTAGCACTTGGCTATAATAGTGAAACAAAAAAATATTGTAATAAATTATTAGAGAAATAAGGAAGTGATATATATATGAAACAAGGTAATCAATTTTATTTAGAAATACAAATTGAAGATACAGATGGTGCTAATTTAGATATTAAAGGTGTAGATAAAGTCCAATTTGTAATCAAAGACTTAGTTAAATTATATGATGGCTCAAATAAAGAGGTAAGTTATGATGAAGATAAAGAATGCTTTAAAATATGGCTTACAGAGGATGAAACATTTGATTTTGATAGAAATATTAAAATAGATGTTAGAGTGCTTTATAAGGCGAATGTAGAAGGAAAAAGAGCAATTGATGGTAGTGTTATTTGTAGTTGTTATTGTTATGATAGCTTGAAAAAGATAGAATTAGATAATAATTTACCAGAGCCAATTGTTAAAGTAATAGTTAAAAATGGTACATATAGTGCAGTAGATGATAATGTTGGCTATTATGACAAAGTTGTTGTTGATGTGCCAGAGAAAAAGTTAGGAATTAAAAATATAGTTCAAAGTGGCGTTAAGACTGTTAAATATAGTGCTAATGATGACAATTTAGATGGCTACAGTGAGGTAAATGTATCAACAAGCGGCGTTGATATTGGTGAATATATAAATTCGACTATTGTTTATGGGCAAACTAGATGGACTAATATGGTCAAAAAGTTACCAACAATATCTTGTTCATCAAATGTAATTAATTTAGCTGACTATTTTGTGGCTGCACCTTTTACAGAATTAACATTTAATGATTTTAACTCTCAAAATGTAAAGGATATGGGTAGAATGTTTCAAAGTTGTTCATCATTAACAAGTTTAGATTTGAGTAATTTTAATACATCAAATGTAACGGATATGGATGGTATGTTTGGTTATTGTTCATCCTTAACAAATTTAGATTTAAGTAATTTTAATACGTCAAAAGTAACAAATATAGGTTATATGTTTCGTGTTTGTTCATCATTGACAAATATCATAGGTTGTCTACAAAATTTAGGTCAGGCTTACGATACTACAAAGTCTGCCGATTCCTTCAATTATATGTTAGACTTATCATATTCTAGTAATTTAACTCACGATAGTTTAATAAACATAATTAACGGTCTTTACGATATAGCAACAAAAGGTTGTAATACACAATCACTAACAATAGGCTCAAAAAATGTAGCAAAATTAACAGCAGAAGAAATAGCAATTGCAACAAACAAAGGTTGGACAGTATCTTGATGAAAGGAGTGATAGAATGCAATTAATTAATCATACAAATCCACGATTATTACTAGCAGATGAGAATAAACATATTCGTAGTAAGAATGATATATATGTTCCTGCTAAATATGATGAACAAGGCAAACTTGTTGAAGAAGAACATAAACCTTATTATGCAACAGTAATATTTGTTGGAGTACAAATTCAAACTTTAGAACAGGCACAAGAAATATATGTTGAAGAAGATATTAATGAGGTAGAATAATATGCTAAAAATTAAATTATTAGAAAATAAAATATTTAAAATTAAAATGAGTTGTATACTTCCTAAAATTGTGCTTGCAGATATGCAACAAAAGGAAGTTATACCAACAAAAGAACCGCAAGAAATATTGCCGGACAAAAACTTTGATGGTTTAAGCAAAGTTATAGTAAGTAAAATACCAGCTGAATATGTCGTGCCTTCTGGCAACTTAAGCGTTACTGAAAATGGCACATATGATGTTTGTACTAAAGAGAATGTAATTGTTAATATTCAGCCGAATCTTCAAGAAAAAACGATTACAGTAACACAAAATGGTACATATAATGTGGTTAGTGATGATTCATATGATGCTTTATCAAAGGTAAAATTGATAGCTAATATACCAGAGAAAAAAATAGGAACTAAAACTATCACAGAAAATGGTATTTATAATGCTAATGATGACAACTTAGATGGTTATAGTCAAGTTAATGTATCAACGAATGGCGTTGATATAAATGATTATTTTTCCCAAAGCGCAACATATATGGTATTCAATTTAAGGGATCAAATAACAAAAATTCCTATAATCGACACAAAAAATTGGTCCAACTTTAGTGGCGGTTTTTCAAACTTTAGATGTTTAGTATCTATGCCAGAACTAGATTTTAGTAATGCAACTGAAATTGGAGGTATGCTTGATGGCGACACTAATCTCGTTAATTTAGGTGGTTTTAAAAATCTAGGTAAAAGCTATAAAACATCATTCAGTGCAGGAACTAGTAGTTATAGATTAGTTTTATCACATTGCACAAAATTAACAGAAGAATCATTAATAAATGTCCTTACAAAATTGTATGATATTAAAACAGCTGGTTGTAAATCCCAAACAATTTCGTTGGGAAGTACAAATTTAGCAAAATTAACTAGTGATGCAGGTAAAGCTGCACTTGCACAAGCTCAACTTTATGGTTGGAATGTCATTTAAGGAGGTCAAAATGAATAATTTTTTAACTTGGGATGTATTAACTACATATGCAAGCTTTGTTACGATTGTATATATGGTAGTTGAGTTTACAAAGGGTTTAAAGTATATAAAAAAAATTCCGACAAAATATTGGAGTTTTTTTATTGCATTTTTATTATTAACAATAACAAATTTTGTTATGAAAACATTTAAATTAGTAGATATAGTTATATATATTTTAACAGCTATATCTATTAGCTTAGGCTCGAATGGTTTAAGCAATTTTAACAATAAGAAGGAGTGAAAAAAATGGAAGAAAATATGGAAGTTCAAACAATATTTAATGAAGATGGATTTGAAGAATTAAACGAGGATGGTGAAATTGAAAATGTTTACGTTGAGAACGAATAAACCAAAGAAAGATAATAAATCTTATATTACAATTGGTGCTGGAGGTTGGAATTCTTGCATTAAAGGGTATCCTACCGATAAAGAATGTGATGTGCTTGCAAACTGTGTTGGTTATGCAAATGGACGCTTTAACGAGATTATAACAGAATTAACAGGTTATAAAGGCAATAAGTTTAATACTCTTAATTGCAATGCAGAATGGTTTATTGAAAGGGCTAAATCAGCAGGACTTGAAGTTGGTATGACCCCTAAACCAGGAGCAATTATGTGCTGGCAAAGAGGAACACTTGATAGCGGAAAAGATGGTGCTGGCCACGTTGCTGTTGTTGAGAAAGTTTATGATAATGGTCACGTATATACTTCTGAATCCGGTTATGGTGCAAGTGCATTTTGGAATCAACATCGCTATAACAAAAACGGAAGATGGGGCATTGGTGCAAAGTATACATTTAGGGGATTCATATATAATCCAGAAGTCAAAGAAGAAAGTGAATCAACTTTATCAGATGAAAAACTTTTAGAATTGGTAAGAAGAACTATCAGAGGTGATTTTGGCAATGGAACAACTCGTAAGAAAAAAATAGGTGCTAATTATAATATAGTACAAAATCAAGTTAATCTTAATTTAAAAAATGGTTTAACAAGATGGGACAAAATAAAACTTTTTAAATAATAAACCAGGACGCGTGTCCTGGTCTTTTTTTTGTGCATAAATTTATACTTAATTAAAATTAATCTTTTATATTAAGATTATTATTTTTTAATGCTGAGATAGCATTTCTAACAAATTGCACATTTGATAAGTTGTTTTGTTTTAGCAATGCTTTCAGTTCATTATATTCTTCGATATTAAGATCCACCTTGAATTGTTTTTTGTGTTGTCTTATGTATTCTTGAATATATTTATTTTGATTAAACTTCTCCATAAATTAATTTGACAATATCTTTTTTTTATGTTATTATTTAGATGGGGAGTGGTTATTTACCACTCGCATCTAAAGGAATGTTAAGTGTGAATTTAATTGATATTCCTTTTTTTGTTATCTTAATTTCGATAACCTTTAATGATATTGTCATTATCTCACCTCCTTACATATATAATTATACTACATTATGTACCCAATGTCAATAGTTTTTTGATTTTTTTATAAAAAAAACAACAAAGATTATAGTTATATTTTTTGTTGTTTGATAAATGTTTATTTTTTATTTTCTTCATTAAGATTTTCTTTTAATGCGACTATAGCATTTTTTACAAATTGCACACATGTCAAATTATTTTGTTTTAGCAATTCTTTTAACTCATTGTATTCTTCAATATTTAAATCCACTTTAAATGCTCTTTTGTGATTTTTTTTCCATTCTTGAATATATTTTTTTTGATCAAAATTACTCATTTTCTTCATCTTCTTCATCAAGATAGGGAATTGCTATATATTCTGAGTATTCGCAATCTTTGTCACTAAATTCTACTTTATCGTCCAAATAATCAAAATAGTTTGCATTATCAAAATAAGTGATTTTATAATATTGATAGTTATATACTTCATCATTTCCTTGTTCACAGTCGATTTCTACATCTTCAATTCTTTCTACAAGTTCTTGACTATCTTTATAATTTTCGTTTTTAATAAGTTCTGTATCTAATTTAGGTAATTCATCATATATTTTTGCAAATGCCTTTGGTCCTCTGCATTCTCCCCCTTTTAAATAAAAATTAATTGTTTTCATATTTTTCTCCTTTTCTTTAACAATTATATTGTACTACATTGCGTACTCAATGTCAATATTTTTTTTCATTTTTTTTTAAAAAACAAAAAATATATTTATAATTTTTGTTGCTTAATAAATGTCTATCGTTAATGCTCTAATTCCTCGACTGCAATATCGTTTAATAATGCGCTTCCTCTTTCATCTGGCATTGTGAATTTTTGACAAAAATATCGCTTTGCAGCACCGATTTCTCCATCTGGTCCCCCTAGTTGAGCAAGTAATGTTTTAGCCATTTTTAAGTCTTTGTTTTTAATATTTATAGGATATTCTAATTTTTTAACATATTTTAACATATTACCTCCTTAATTTTCCCATGGCCATGGCATTCTATCCCATGCCCAAGGGTATGTATTATTGGCATCACTATCTAAAGTTAGTGGGCCATATTTGTTTTCATATTCTTTGACTAAATTATTCTTTTCTATTCTATATCTATTAAATAAATCAATATATTCCTTCGAATTAGGATAAATGTCTAAATATAAATTTAAGTCAATCATTGCAAAACTTAGAGCATCAATGCTTGTTAGCATTTTTGCTTGATCATTTGCTGGTTCAATATTGTAAGGATTATTTAATTTATAGGGGTCATATAAATCCTTAAACATATTACCTCTGATAAATCCTTGATATGGATCATATAAATTATCTTTTTGCTTTTGATAGTTTTTTTGCTCATAATTTGTTTGACCTTGATAATTCATGTTTCCCATATTAGGCATAAAATTGTAGTAATTCATTTTTTCCTCCCAAAATATAATAGTTGTTTTGTTTAAATTTGTTTGGGTTTTAACCTATTAGTCTTTATTTTTGTAAAAAAAAATGCTATAATTTGTTTAGAGGTGTTTATGAAAAAAAATAGTTTTGTTATTGCTTTAATAGGGTTAGTTTTAATATTTGGTGCGAGTACATTATTTTTTAGAAATTCTAATAAAAAAGTAGATATGGGTGGCCCAAAAGTTCAAATTGATGCATTAAGTAAAGAAATTGATGAATTAGAAGTTACTGATAAAATTGAAAGTACAAGAAAACTTGAAACTGAAATAAGTGAGATTAAGATATCTATAAATATACTTGATGGGCGCAATTTTGAAATGTATAAAGATAAAGAAATATCTTTATATGATTATTATGTAAATAATAAACAAATAAAAAAATACAATAAATTGGTAGAAGATTTAGAGAAAAAAATTGAACAAAAATTAAAATAATCTATTGACAATTATATATAAATATTATAAAATTAATTCAAATTTGGAGGTGGCATATGAAGAAATATAATAATTTTTATATGTCATGTTGTGCTTAAAAATACACTATTTTTAGGCCTTTTTTGTTGGAGAATTTATGAATATTGAAAAACTAATTGATTTAATTAAAACTTATAATCCTGATGAAGTAAATATTATTAAATCCGCTTATGAATATGCTTCTTTAAAACACAAAAATCAGTATAGACAAAGTGGAGAACCTTATATAATTCATCCTTTAAATGTTGCTTATATACTTGCAGAAATGCATGCTGATAGGGATACTGTGTGTGCTGGATTGTTACACGATACCTTAGAAGATACAAGTGCAAGTAAGGAAGAAATTGCTTTTTTATTTAATCCGACGATTGCAAATTTAGTTGATGGTGTTACTAAGTTATCTAAAATGAATTTTTCTAGTAAACAAGAAGAAAATTTAGCTAATACTAGAAAAATTATAACTGGTATAACTGATGATATAAGAATAATAATTATCAAATTAGCTGATAGGTTGCACAACATGCGGACTTTACAATATAAAAGTTGTTATAAACAAAAAGAAAATTCGATTGAAACAATGGAGTTATTCGCACCACTTGCTTATTCAATTGGGGCATATAGAATTAAAAATGAACTTGAAGATTTGGCATTTCAATATTTAAAACCTGATAGCTATAAAAAAATAAGTGATGTTAAAAATAAAATAGCGCAAAAAAACAAGTTTAATTTAGAAAATATGTTATGTTCTATTAAAAACACTTTGGAAAAAGAAGGTATTAATAATATAATTAAACTTAGAAGTAAAAATGTATATGGTATTTATAGAAGGCTTGAACAAAATGAAAAAATTTCAGAAATTCATGATTTATTCGCACTAAAAGTATTAGTTGAAGAAATTAGAAATTGCTATATTTCTTTATACTATATTCATAATTTATACCATCCTATTAATAATCGTTTTAAAGATTATATTTGTAATCCTAAAACAAATATGTATAGGAGTTTGCACACTACTGTTTTTGGTCCTGATGATAGACTTGTACAAACCCAAATAAGAACATTTGATATGGATAAAATTGCTTCTTTTGGTTTGACTGCATACTGGGATATAAATAAAGGTGATGCAAGAGATGTTATGCAAAGGGCATTGAAAGAAAAATACCAATTTTATAAATCTTTGGAAGAAATTAATTTGATTTTTAAAGATAATAATGAGTTCGTTAAAAATGTTAAATCAGAATTACTTGCTGATAAAGTTTATGTATATACTGGTAAAGGTGATATAATTGAGCTTCCTAAAGGATCTACAATTGTGGATTTTGCTTATAGATTGGATATTGGTAATATAATGGTTGATGCTTTTGTTAATGATGTTGAAGTACCATTTGATTATGTTTTAAAAAATAAAGATAGAGTTAGGGTTGTTACAGATAAATTATCCTATGGTCCAAGAAAAAAATGGCTCAATATTGCTTATACTAGTAATGCTAAAGAAAAAATAAAATCTTTGTGATATATGTTGTCAAAAGTTAAAAAAAAATCTATAATTTTAATGGGTGATGAATGTGAAAATTCCGAAAGAATTTGAAGAGAGAATGAAAAATATTATACCTAATTATGATGGTTTTGTTTTAGAGTGTGAAAAGAATAGTATTAAAGGTATAAATGTTAATATAAATAAAATTAGTGTATCTAATTTTGAAAAAATATTTCCTTATAAAATTAAAAAAATTCCTTATTCAGACAATAGTTTTTATTTAGAAGATGATATTAAATTTGGTACACATCCATATCATCATGCAGGCCTTTTTTATAGTCAAGATCCAGGAGCATGTATGCCTGTTAATTCTATAGATATTAAAGACAATTATAGAGTTCTTGATTTATGTGCTGCACCTGGTGGAAAGAGTATTCAAATAGCGCAAAAATTAAAAAATGGGCTTTTAGTTTCTAATGAATATGATAAAAAAAGAGCTAGTATTTTATATAGTAATATTGAGAGAATGGGTTTAACTAATGTTATTGTTACTAATTCTGATGTTTGTAAACTTAAAAATGTTTATCATGGTTATTTCGATTTGGTTTTGATAGATGCTCCTTGTTCGGGAGAGGGAATGTTTAGAAAAAATTACGAAGCTATTAAAAATTTTAGTGTTGATAATATTAATTTATGTGTTAAAAGGCAGAAAGAAATATTAAGTGAAGCTGCTTATATGGTTAAAACAGATGGATTTATTTTATATTCTACTTGTACTTATGAAAAAGAAGAAAATGAAGATATGGTAGATTGGTTTTGTAAAAATTATAACTATTCTTTAAAAAAATTAAATAGCAAAATTGATGCATATACTGTTAATGGTTTAGAACCTGTTACAGATTCTAGAAGATTTTATCCTCATATTTCAAAGGGCGAGGGTCAATTTATGGCACTACTACAAAATAATAATAAAATTGATATGTTTATAGATAAAAGAGAAATAAGATGCCCTAATAGAGAAGAAAGTAAAATAATCGATGAATTTTTACAAAATTTAGATATTAAATTAGATGTTAAAATTTTAAACAATAAAGTATTTATTGAAGCTGGTGATGTACCAAATAATATTCATGTTATATCATCTGGTGTTCAGGTTGGAGAAATCAAAAATAATTATTTTTTACCGAATCATTATTTGTTTATGGCTTATGGGAAATATTTTAAAAATAAATGTGATTTAGATATAACTGATGAAAGAGTTTTAAAATATTTAAGAGGAGAAGAAATAGAAGCTGATGTTCTTAATGGTTACGGGGTTTTAATGGTTAATGGGTACCCATTAGGAGGTTATAAAGCTGTTAATGGAAAATTAAAAAATCATTATCCGAAAGGATTAAGAAATGTATGTTGACAAAGTTAATAATAATTATTTTATTCGCACTTTGTAGTATTTTTATTGAAGAATTGTATAGAACAAAAAAAAATAAAATAGAAAAAAAGGTAATTCCTAATTTAACACCAGCTGAATTAAAGTATAATTATAGTTTTCTTGTTAATGAAAGAGATTTGACTTCTATAATTGTTAATTTGGGGCAAAATGGTTATATTAGAATTACTTGTGATAAAATAATTAAGTTAAAGAAGTATAGAGAAGATATTAAATGCGAAGAACTAATGTTTAATTCTTTATTTAAAAAGGGTAATGTTGTTAAAATTAGTGAACTACATAAAAATTTGTATAAAGATATAAGTGATATAGTGCATGCTATTGATAATAAAAATTCTAGAAAAGTAATGAATGAAAAAGAAGAACTTTTTTTAAACAATAGTTTAGTTATTTTTACTTTTATAATTTTTTTAATTATTAATATTGATTTAGATTATAATATTTTAAAAAAATTAATAATTACTATTATGATGTGGGCATGTTTTGTTTCTTTAGTTAGAGTATATACTAGTAAAAATAGTATAAGATCTAAAATACTTGTAACTGTTCTTGCTATTACTATTGGTTTTCCGTTTTATTTTATGAGTATATTAAAAATAGGAAATAATATGATATTATTTATAATTGGTCATTTAGCTAGTATTCTTATAATTAATACTTTAAATTCTTTGATTCCTAAAACTAAAACGGGTTTAAGTTTAAAAAATCAAGCTGATGAGTTTAATAATTATTTGATTAATATTACGAAAGAAGACATTAAAGATATTTTAGAAAAAGAACCTGATTTTTTAGAAAAAACTTTTCCTTATGCATATGCTTTTAATCATGCTTTTAAGTGGAAAAGATTTTTAAAAAGGTATAATAAAAAATTAATATGGTTTGATGGTAAAGATAGTGAATTATCAGAAACTTTAATTAAAATTAAAAATCAGATTATAAAATCTGGTCATAAGGAGGATTAAATGAAAGAAATAGTAGATTTATTAACTTTAAGAAAAGAAACAATTGCTACAATGGAATCTTGTACTGGTGGTTTTATTGTGAATGAGATAACAAATATTCCTGGAGCTTCAAATGTTCTTAAGTTTAGTTGTGTTACTTATTCTAATGAATATAAAATTAAAATGGGGGTTTCTAAGAGTGTTATTGATGAATATTCGGTTTATAGTATTAATACTGCTATAGAGATGGCTAAGGCTATTTGCAAATTTTCTAGTGCCACTTATGGTATTGGTGTAACAGGCCAGCTTAATAGGAAAGATCCTAATAATGATTCTAATGATTATAGAATGGTTTATGTTTGTATTTTTAATAGTAATACTGGGGATCAAAAAACTATTACTTTGGAATCTCTTGATGATAGAGTAAAGAGTAAGAAAAAAATTTGTTTAGTTATAGAAAATATTTTAAAGGAATTTATTGAAAGTTCAAAATAGTTGTTTTGGACTTTTTTCTATGGTATACTAAATATGTAGTGTAGGAGGTTATAATGAATAAAATAAGCATAGTTGCTCTTGAATCTATCAAAGATATTGCAGTTAAAACGAATGATTATTTAAAAAAGATAAATAATCAAAAAGAGGATTTTTTAGTTGAAACTGAAGAAATAAGATTTAGTAATGGGGAAGGTAAAATAAAATTATTAAGTACCATTAGGGGAAGAAATGTTTATATTATGACAGATATAGGAAATCATAATATAACATATAAAATGTATGGTTATGAAAATCATAAATCTCCGGATGATCATTTAGAAGATGCTAAAAGGGTTATTTCTGCTATAAGGGGTCATGCTGAGAGTGTAACCTTAATAATGCCTTTATTATATGCTTCTAGGCAACATAGGAGAAAGGGTAGAGAGTCACTTGATTGTGCGATTGCTTTAAAGGAACTTGAGAATTTGGGTGTAAAAAGTATTATAACTTTTGATGTTCATGATGAAAATATTCAAAATGTTGTACCTTTGATGGCTTTTGAAAATTTTTTCCCAACTGTTAATATTATTAATGAAATATTAACTAATGAACAAATTGATTATGAGAATACAATTATTATAAGTCCTGATACAGGGGCATTTAATAGGGCTAGATATTATGCTGATATGTTAAAAGTTGATGTTGGTATATTTCATAAGAGAAGGGATTTAACAAAGGTTGTAAATGGTAAGAATCCTGTAATTGCACATGAATATTTGGGTAAGGATGTTAATAGTAAGGATTGTATTGTTGTAGATGATATGATTGCTTCTGGGGAGTCAATGTTAGATGTTGCAACGGAATTGAAAAGAAGGGGTGCAAGAAATATATATTTGGCTTCTACATTTGGTTTATTCTGTAATGGTAAAGATGTATTTGATAAGGAGTATGCTAATAATTCATTTAATAGAGTGTATACTACTAATTTAACTTATGTTTCTGAAAATATAAAAAATTCTATTTGGTATAAAGATGTTGATTGTTCTATTTTTATTGGTAAGATTATAAATCAATTAAGCAATAATAATTCAATAACGCCACTTTTACAGGGTGATCCTGATATATTTAAAGAAGTTCAAAAGAAATTACTGAAAAGGTAATTTTTTTTTATTTTTCTGATATAATTTAATGGTGATAACGTGCTATTTATAAAGGGATTAATAATTGGAATAGGTAAAATTTTACCTGGTGTTAGTGGTTCTTTAATTGCAATATCGATGAAAGTTTATACGCCTCTTTTAGAGAGTATTAATAATTTTTTTAAGAGTCCTAAAAAAAATTTGAAATTTTTATTTCCTATATTATCGGGAATTATAATTTCTGTTATTTTGTTTAGTAATATTATAAGAATTTTAATTAATAGATATTATTTTCCGGTATTATTACTTTTTATTGGTTTAATTATTGGTTCTACTGATTTTTCATTTACTGATTTTAAAAATAAAAAATTTGTTAAAATTATTATTTTTACTTTAGTATTTTTATCTATCATTTTTATTAATAAGTTATCATTTAATATAAGACTTAATGATGGTTTTTTTACGTATATAATGCTTGGTATAATTGAAGCTATATCAACTATAATTCCTGGTATAAGTGGGACTGCTATATTTATTGTTTTGAAAAAATATGATTTGATACTTGAAATATTGAGTAATCCTTTTAGGAATATTTTAATTCTTATACCTTTTATAGTTGGAATAATAATTGGTGTGATTGCTATTTCTAAAATAATTCTTTATATATTAAAAAATCATCCTGTTATTTTTATGGTTATAATTAAGGCCTTGACTTTTTCGACATTGTTTCTTATGTATTTAAATACATTTACTGTTAGTAGAAGTATTAAAGATATTATAGTTGGGGAAATATTATTGGTAATTGGTATCACATTATCAAAAAAAATGAATAATTTATAATATTTATTGTAAAACTATTGAGTATATGTTATATTTGAAGTAAATAAAGGATGAATATAAAATGGTAAATATAAAAATGGATACTTCTTATCATGAAAATAGTGATAATAATAGAGGAGAGATAATAGTTTATTTTTTAAGAAAAATAATCCAAATTAATACTTTGATAAGGTCTAGGTGCAAATATTGTTTTTCAGAAAAATATGGAATTCAAATATTGAGTGAAATAAAAGATTTTATCATTAGTATAAAGGAAAGTAATAATTATAGTAATTTAAATCATAACTTAATAAAGATTTTGTCACAAGAGGTTTAGTGTAATGGAATATGTATATCATGGAAGTCCTTTAAAAGATTTAAGGATTATTAAAGGAAATATAAGTACACATAATAAAAGATTGGTTTATGCTACAGCTTCGAAAGCAGTTGCAACGATCTTTTTGTCTAAAAAAGGTAATGATTTATACTATAATTTATCTGGCGATGGTATAAACTATCAAATAGAATTAGTTGAACGTAAAAAAGGAATGTTTAAAGAAATCTTTAATTGCGATGGCTATATTTATAAGTTAGATGCTTCTAATTTTAAGAGTGAGCTTACATCTTGGAGTGCGGAAGTGGTTAGTTTTTGTGATGAAAAAGTTATTTCTTGTGAATATATTGAAAATGTATATGATGAATTAATAAAATTAGACAATGAGGGTTTAATTAAACTATTTTTGTACCCTAATAGACCTAATGAAATACCTTTAGATAATAGTGATTTAATTAAAAAAGTTATTAGATGGTATAAAAACGGGTATGATTTGACTAATTTTTATAAGTTATATCCTGAACTAAAAGAAAAAGTTACTGAACTACTTGATTAATAAAAATATATTACCTTATTATAAAAAGTAATATTATCAAAAAAAATGAATAATTTATAATAGGTGATAAGATGGGAGAAAATTTATTTGTTAATAAGTTTGATAAAGAATTTAGAAATAATGAAAAAGTTTTTTATTCAAGGGGAAATAATATAAATAGAGAATTTGAAAAAGTTGATGTGCGTAAGAAGATAAATGATATTTTTAGGTCAAATGATTTTATTTATAAAGCTGATGTTGTAATTACTTTAAAAGATCGTAAATTAAATACTACTATTATTGCTAGGAACAATTCCTCTTTAATTACAATGGATAATGAAGTAATTAAAATAAGTGATATTTTAGACATAAAAAAAGTAGTTTAGAACTACTTATATAAATAAGTGTATTTATAACTTATTTTTTTTGTATTGTCATGTCTAAATTCTTCTAAAGTTGTACCAATTTTATCTTGAAATTCGTCTTTTGGTAAATATTCTTCTAAAACTAAGAAATTAATATCTCTATAAAATGCTCTGTAGCGGTAATACAAATCTGATTCAATATTTCTGTTTTCTTTTGATGCTGGCACTTCTGTACTCCATTTAGACCATCTTGTATAACTTGTCATTAAAGGATCTTTGTATGGATAATTTCTTGGTGCTTCTAAAGAATACTGAGTATAATATTTTCTTTCTTCACCATTATACCATCTCCACATTGCATCATGATATGAATACATTTTGGCTGAATCATCATATGACGGATAAGCACTATCAGGACATTCTACTGCATAAGCTCCACCATTCCAGTAATGCTTTTGTTTATTTTTATCTCGATAATACCATCTATAACCAGTTGAACTTTTAATTGTACGATAAGATTTTTCTTCAGGGTAATTTAATGACCAATCAGACCAATCTGTATATTTTAAAGTATTTTCATCTTTGTATGTATAACCATTTGGTTTAGTTGAATACCATTCACTACTATAATCATTGTTATTATTTTTGTACCAGTACCATGTCATATCCCTATAACTATAATAAGTATCATATTCTACGTCATATTTTAAAACTTCTGCTGTTTCTGGTACTGCTGGATACTTTTTAACATTTTTAGGTAAAGTTACACCATATTGTGCATTAACGGCTTTATCTATTTCACTTGAAGGGTACCAATTTGTCCATTTGGTATAAAATGTTTCAGCATTATAATAATTATATTTTACATCAACATCAATTAACCTTGAATTAACAAATGAATTTGATTTATTCCATGTTTTTTTGTATCTTTTTTTAGTTATACAAAAACCACATCCTGTAATATCAAAAGTTTTAATTATTTTTTCTTCAGCCATTGTAAATTTAACTGTTCCAGTACATGTTCCTCCATTTGTAACTGTTGGATAACCACTATTATAAACATCATTAATATTTACAATAACAAAATCTCCTTCTTTCAACTTTAATAAATTATTACCATCAGCATATTCATATACATAATCTAGTATTTTATCTTCTATATCTGTACATTTATTATTTTTGTATATATTAAAACTGATTAGACCAATTAAACCAATTATAATAAATACACCAATTACATATAGAATTGTATAATCTTTTTTTTCTACATATTTAACAGTATTTTTAGGTCTATTTAACTGAAAATTAAGTCTCATATAATCTTCCTACCTTCTACTAATAATCATATCATATTGCATAAAAAAAAACAATAAAAAAAGCAGAAAATTAATTCTGCTTTTGGTTAAATGCAAGCAACGCAAGTATCATTTAAGCATCTAAGAGCACAACAGCAATCTAAGTCCATTGTAAAAAATGAATTTGTTGCTAAGTACGGACAGTCAGCATCTTCATCAGTATTAGGAATTAGTACTCTGAAAGTAGCGCAATTGCCATCAACTTTTTCAACTCTGAAAACATTTGATGTTGTTGTTTCTCCTTCTTCTTTTGAAACTGGCATACTCCATGCTGTACCATTACATCCACATGTATAAAGCATAACTGGACGGGTATTACATCCAACGCTTGCTATATTACATCCTAGAAATCCGCGATCACAGGTATCTAAACAAGTTTCCCCGCATTCAGCATTTTGTTGAAGTGTATTGATAACTCTTAGAATTTTAGCAATGCATCCACAACTGTTTTCCATATAATCCACCCCTTCTTTATTATCTATTACAATATATTCAATTAATAGATAAAATGTGTGAATAATAAGCCTAAATGTTAATCATTTTGGCATGTACAACTAGTTTAACAGCACTATTTTGAGTATTGTAACATGTTGATAGAGTTATAATTTTTTCATTTTCTACTTTAGTTTTAAAATCAATAAAACTTCTTCCTAAAATCATTTGGATGTATTCATTAAAATCGTTATTAAAATCTACTTTAATATAATCATTTGTTGTATTTATTTTATAGACAGAAAATATTTCAAATTTATATTCTTTTTCAGTTGTACTAAGATAAATATATTTATTTTCTTCGTTTTCATACCATTTTTGGTCTAATAAATTTATTAAATCACCAAACATTATACCTATACTTGTATTATGTCCATATATGATTGTATTTTGAGAAAGGTTAGGGAATTCATCTCTAAAATCAGCAAATATCCAACCATAGATATTTTGTTTTTTGTAAAAATCATTTTTTAAATAAAATTTATTATCTTCTCTTTGAACTATGGGATAATTTATTAATGTATTTGGTACTTTAATCCAAGCAACTGTATCATTATTTTTTTCTTTTAATTCATCAAAATTTATTGAATTAGTATTTGTTAATTCTCTAATTATACTTTTGGATTCATTAAAATCTTTGTTGTTATCAATTATTATTTTAATAAAGTAACCTGATGCTACTAAAAAGGCAATTGAAAATATACTTATTATGGCACTTAAAAACTTAGATAAAGAATTTTTTTTCTTTTTAACTTTATTTTGATTTGAAACATTATCTATATAATTTATTAAATCGTTAAATTTATTATCCATATATTCCTCACTTATTATAATTATACAAAATATATAGTGACAAGTAAAGTGTCAAAAATAAAAATATATCTTGAATAAATATTTTTTGTATGATAAATTATAAATAGGAAAAACTATTATAGTGTTACGTATATAACTAGTAAAAAAATATACTAACCATAGTGCTTTAACTATAATGGTTAAATATAAAGTGCTAGTATTTATATTTTGGGCTTTAAAGGCCCTTTTTATTTAAGGAGGATTTTATGGATATTAAAAATGAATTTGATATGATTAATTCTGAGCTTTTAAAGGATAAAATTATAACAATTGATAAAGTTAATGAATATTCTATTAAGATTAAAGAATTAATTATTCAAAAATTAAAAAAAACAATGATTGATGCCGATTTTAATATTGATGTTGTACCAATTGTTAATAAATTTTATCAAAAGTTAATAAATTTAAATAATTTTGTTCAAAAAAATTTAGTTTTTAATATTAAAAATGAGCCCGATGATATTATGTTTTTACAAAAAAATATTGTTTCAATTAGTATAGATAGTAAAAGTGTTGAGGTAAAAGAAGAAGTAAAGGGTGTTTTTGAACTTATTTTGTATAATTTAACTGTTCAAAATAAACTTGATGCTTATTCTTATAAAAATGTTAAACAAATAATAGTTGATGAGGAAACTAAATTTATTCCATTTATAAATGATTTACTTAATAATGTTTTAGAAAAAAATAAAAAAACTATTATAAGAAAATATAATGAAATAATGGAGTATAAGGTTAAAGAAAGCCCAAATAAATATGAGATTAATACTAACTTTTTGTCTAAATATGCTGAGTCTTATTTAATTAAAACTTCTTTAGAATTACTTAATGATTTGCACAACAAACTTGAATTGAAGATTAAAGAAATAATTAATAATATGAAAAATTTAATTCTTGAAAATAGTAAATTTAAGAAAAGTGATTTAAATAAGATTGTTGTTATAGATGACTATATGAAAAATTTTGTAGATAACTTATTTGTTAAATTGAATGATATAACT
>CAKPJE010000008.1 GCA_934162555.1 uncultured Bacilli bacterium
AAGTAATAATATCATATTCATCGGTTATTTCTTTTGTTATTTTATGAATATAGCATTTTCTTGAATTAGCAAGTTTACTATATAGTATTGCTAGTTCTTTTTTACATTTATAATAATTTTTACTTCCTTTTATTTTTCTTGCTAATTCTCTTTGTTTTCTTTTTATTCTTTTTTCATATTTTAATATATATTTATTGTTGTCATAGGTTATTCCGTCTGATAATGTTAATAGCTTTTTTATTCCTAAATCTATTCCTACAATATTTTGAGGATTTACTTTTTCTATTTTTGCATTTATTTCAAATAAAATTGATACATAGTATTTTCCTGATGATTCTTTTGAAATTGTAGCACTTTTAATTTTACCATTTATATTTTTTATATTTCTATAACCTTTTATTTTTACCCATTTTAATTTTGGTAATTTTACTTGTCTTTTTTCTAAATCTAATTCTATATTACAATATTTTTTATTTTTATAAATTCCGGTTACTGCCGATGTATTATAACTATTTTTATTATATTTACTTTTAAATTTAGGATATCCTCCAGTTTTATTAAATAATCTTTTGAAGGCATCTTCTAAATTAAATAAGGATTGTCTTATTACAATACTATCTATTTCTTGTAAGAAAGGTGAATTATATTTTAATACATTTGTATAATCTTTTATATTATCATAAGATCCTGTATAACCATCATTTTTAATTTTATTTAAATAATAATTATACACATATCTACTGCAACCGAAAGTTTTATTTATAAAAATCTTTTGTTCATCAGTTGGATAAATTCTAAATTTGTATGCCTTATACATCAACATCACCACCCTTAGTACCAATGATATCATGTCTTTTAGTGAATAGCAATATGTTTTTTTGAATTTACAAATATTTTGAAATGTGGTTTGAATATTCTACATTTTTAGTATAATTTTTTTGTATGACTTTCCTATTATACAAAAAAAAGAAAGTCTTACACTTTCTAATCAATCGGTCTAAAAAACAAAGATAAAACAAAAGAAATTATTATAGCCGAAACAATACCCGACTGCGCAAGATCAAGCATTCCCATAAATAAACCCATAATACCAGCTTCATTAAATTCCGTTAAAGCACCATGAATAAGTAAATGACCAAAACTAGTAATCGGAACGCTAGCTCCCCCACCAGCCCATATAATAATCTTATCATATAAACCAAAAGAATCTAAAAAAGCACCAATACAAACAAAAATAGAAGTAACATGCCCAGGAGTAAGTCTAGTATTATCAAGAATAATCTGACCAATCAAACAAACTAATCCACAAAAAATAAAAGCATTTAAATAAGTCATTTAATAACCTCCAAACTAATAGCATGTGCGATTGACGGAATTGATAATTTCTGATTAACTAAAGTAGTATTATGTAAAGAACCAGTCCCAACAACTAATACCCTTTTCCATTTCCCCTCTTTCATCCTCTTAATAATATAACTATATAAAACAGCCATAACACAAGCAGGACCACTACCACCAGAATAAACATCTTGGTTATTCAAATCATAAATCATACAAGCAGTATCATCATAATTTTTTAAATCAATATTATAAGCCTCTTTCAAATAATCTTTTAGTATCTTTTTACCAATAACCCCTAAATCACCAGTAAAAATCATATCATAATAATTAATATCTCTACCAGTATCATGTAAATGCTTATAAATAGTATCCCCAGCAGCACTAGCCATAACAGCACCCATATTATAAACATCCTTTTGGTTCATATCAGATACAGTACCAATAGTAGAAGACTCTATCCTAATATTGCTTTTAGTCCTACTAATTAAACCACTAACACCACCAGTTACCGTAAAAGTAGAACACTTAGGCTTAGGACCACCATATTCAACAGGATTTCTAAACTGTTTCTCAGCACTATTATTATGCGAAGAAACACTACAAATAATATTCTTAGATCCTCTTTCAATCATATTTGAACCAATAATCAAGCCCTCTATTCCAGAAGCACAAGCATTATATACTCCTAAAAAAGGTATCTTAATTCTTGAAGCAACAACATTTGAACTAATCAATTGATTAAGTAAATCACCCGAAATAAATAAATCAATTTTATCTTTTTTAATACCATATTTAGATAATACTAAATCAACACTTTTCTCAAGAATTAACATCTCAGCTTGTTCCCAAGTCTTTTCACCAAAATACAAATCATCATAACTATAATCAAAATATCCTGCTAAAGGACCCTTCTTTTCATATGGTCCAGTTATTACACTAGTTTCTAATAAATATACATTTTCATATTGCTGTGTCATTTTACCCTCCAAACACCAAAGCTCTTACAATACCAAATACATAAGCCGAAACAATCCCAAATAATATAACCGTTCCTGCAAGCTTAAATATATTCGCACCAATACCAGTTACTAATCCTTCTTTTTTATACTCTAAAGCAGCACTTTGTAAAGAATGTGCGAATCCTGTTATTGGTATTAATAAACCACTCCTAGCAAAACTAACCATTTTATCAAAAAAGCCCAAACAAGTTAATAAGCATCCAACAAATATTAATGTTATTATCATATAAGTAGATGCTATTTTAGATGGTATATCAAATACATAAGAATAAAAATCAATAAGTAAATTACCAATCATTCCCATTAATCCACCTACTATAAATGCTATAATACCATTTTTTAATCTGCTTTCTTTGACCTCATGTCTATCAACAATTTCTTGATATTTTTTAGTGTCCATAAAATTCCTCCTAGTAGTATTATGGTATTATTATTTTTTTTCATTCAAAAAATCCTAGAAATTACTAGGATTTTAAATTAGTCTTTAATTTTGAAAGTATTTTTTTCTCCCTTCTAGAAACATCTACTTGATTAGTATTCATTATAGATGCCACTTCTTTTTGAGCAAGACCATACATATATCTACTATTTATTAATGCTTTATCTTCTTTATTTAATTTTTTTAATTCTTCTTTTAAAGCAACTAAAGAAGAATAATCCATTTCTCTATCACCTATTACTTCATAGAGTGCTAGATCCTCTCCAACAATCGAATCTAAACTTACTGTAGTATTTATTTGCATTACTTCTTCATATTCATACTCAGAAATATTTAAAAACTCTATAACTTCTTTTTTAGTTGGGATTCGCATTAACTTTTGTGTGAGCAAAACACTTACTTTATCTATTTTGTATTTTAATGAAAGTAATTCTTTACTATATTTTATGGTTTTATTTTCATTTACTACTTTTTTCATTTCTCCTAATATATACGAATATGCATAAGTAGAAAACTTAACATTAAATGATGGATCAAAATTTTTGTATGCCATAACAAGTCCCATATAACCTGCTTGGTATAAATCATCTTTGTTTTTATAAAATCCAAACTTTTTAGCAAGTGATTTAACATATGGTCCATATTCATATATGATGTCATTTATATCTTTATTTATCCCTCCTATACTATAATTACATTTTTTTGTTTTTCTAAATACTTTATTTTTTTTAAACCATATTGATCATATTTTATATTAGATTCTATTAGTACATTAGAAAAACCATTATTTTTAATCAATTTTATTATGTCATCTAAATCTGAAATAGTTTCTTTTACTAAATCACCTCCTATAGATATTAGTAAAATTCCTTTCTTAAATGATGTATCAACCCTAAGCATTTTGATCACCTATTTTACTTTATCACAGTTTTAGTGATTTGTTATAAATCCGACAAAAATAGAACTTTTTTTAATATTCCAATAATCGTGGTTTTTTTCATCAATAACATATTTTAATTTTTTAATATACCTTTCATAATATTCTTTATCACTAGTATATTTATTATCTAAATAATCAATTGTTTTTTTATATTCTTTTAATTCATTAAAACAACTATTTTTTAAATTTACTATTTTTTTATAGTTATTTTTATTTAGTTCATATATTTTTTTATTAGAATTTATTTCTTTATTTAATTGTTCTATTTTATTATTTAATTTATTTATTATAGTTTCAGATTCAGAAATTTCTTTTTCATATTTTGTTATATCTTTTAGATGCATTTTTATTTGTTTATTTAGTTCTTTTATTTTAATTTTATTATTTTTTTCTAAATTACTTATTTTCTTTTTTAATTCATTTATAATTTTATTTTTATTTTTTATTTTTTCTAAACTACTTTTTAATTCATTTATAGTTTTATCTTTACTTTCTACTGTAATATTTAATTCTTCTATTTTTTTATTTTTATTATTTAAATCATCATTCATATTCTCTAAACTAGTATTTAGTTCATTTATAGTTTTATCTTTACTTTCTACTATAATATTTAATTCTTCTATTTTTTTATTTTTACCATCTAATTCATTTTTAATTTTTTCTAATTCTTCATCTTCTTTTATATCAACCACAACTTCAATTTCTTTTTCACATTCGCTAAAGATAAGTTTTAATTTATATTTACCATTTGTATTATAGTCAATATTGCCTTCATATCTTACAAATGTATAATTAGTATCAATAATATCTAAAATTTGTATATCTTTCCGATCAATTGTTTTTTTATAAAAGAAATAATTAATTTTATAATCATTACTATCTTTATAAATAAAATCGTCATAACTTTCTTTAGCATATACACCATCTATCCTATTATAGTAAGTTTTATATTTTATTTCTTGATGATTTTTTAAATGACTAAATTTGTACTTACCACTTGTGTTTATTTTTTCTTGAGCTAAACCAGCATCATATAATGATCCTGTATTAGAAAAACTTATTAATAAATCTCCACCTTCATAATTTATTTCAAGTTCAATATTTTTTAATAGTCTAGCCCCTTTCATATCAAGCATTATCAAACCACCAATATTCATACTATGTATATCAGCAAACTGACATCTTGCTTTATATGTAACATTATTACCATTATCATATACTTTAATACTTTCAATAGAATCAATTGTTTTTCCTGTTTTATTGTAAATATAAATATATCTACCACTTATTTCATTATAAGAATTAATATCAAAATACTCATCTGCAATATAATCATTATAGTCGATGTAGCTTTCAATATTTTTACTTTCACTTAAACTCATATAAGTAGAATCACTATATTTATACCACTTGTAATTGATATCAATTTCACTAGCATATACAGGCAATACTAGGAAAAAAAACAAAAAAATTATTATCATATCTTAACCTCCTTCTATATTTTTTTGTTTTTAATCAATCTTACATTATTTCTATCATACTTTCCCTCCTTTCTTGAAATGTACTATAGCAAATATAGAAATACTTGTAAAATGGGACTTTTCCTAAATTGGAGTCAAAAAAGTTTAAAAAAAAGGAAATTCGCCTTAGACGAATTTCACCCTATTTTAATGATTTTACCCTTGAAAAAAGGAAATTACTACTTTTTTAATTTTTTTATTACTTTACATTAAAAGTGTAAAGAAAAATGTAATATTTCTATTACATTCTCTCAACCTCATCGATCGCTAAAACATTAATTAATTCCTTAATATAACTATATACAATCTTAATAAAAGCAACATAAGAAGCCTTTACCTCATTATTTTCTTCATTAACAATATTACAATTATTGTAGAATTTATTAAATAAACTACAAATTTCATACAAAATATCTGCAATATAATTAAGCGTATTTTCATTATAACAAGCAGTTAAAGCATTAGAAACCTCAGTCAATTTAACTAGAACATTTCTCATTTCATCAGTATTAATAACAGATAACTCAGAATCCATATTAACCTTATTCAAAATGGATTTAATTCTAACAATAGTATATAAAATATAAGGACCAGTTTTACCATCTAAAGAACTAAACTTAACTGTATCAAAAATATAATCAGTTTTTCTATAAGGCAATAAATCAGTATATTTAATAGTTGCAATCGTTAATTTTTCAATGATATCTTCTCTCTCACTACCCTTAATATCATCTTTAATCTTTTTAGAAATTTCATCTCTAACCAAATCAATTAATGTACTAAGCTCCATAACGCCACCATCACGAGTCTTATAAGGCTTACCATCAATACCATTAATTGTACCAAAACCACTATGTACAAGCTCAGCCTTTTTAACAAGACCACTCTTATAAGCAGCTCTGAAAACTTGCTCAAAATATAAACCTTGTCTTTCATCAACGACATATAAAATTTCATCAGGATCAAATCTTTTTACCCTTGAATAAATAGTTGCTAGATCTCTAGTTGCATAAATAGTCGCACCATCAGTTTTAATATATAAAAGTGGTGGCATTTCTTTCTTATCATCTTCTTTAGCAACATCCATTACCAAAGCCCCATCAGATTCATATAAATAAGGTTTCAATATTTCAGTAGTAGCAGGAATATCTTTAAAACTATCAAGTTCTCCCTCAAATAGATCGAAATGACAGTTAAGTTCTTTATATACTTTCTTTATTTCAACCTTTGAAACCTCAACCATTTGTTTCCATAAATCAATATATACCTTATTACCCTTATCAATTTCAGCTGTAATTCTTCTAACCTCTTCCATTCTCTTAGGATCTTCTTTAGCAAGTATACTAGCAAGTGGATACATTCTACCTAAATCCTTAGCAGTTATATTAAGTTTAGGATACTCTCCCTTATAATTCTCATCAAAATAAGGAAGTTCAGGATGTTCTATCTGTAATTGTGATATTAACATACCAGCTTGTCTACCTAAATCACCTAAGTGAACATCACTAATAACATTATTGCCAAATAAAACAAGTAATCTTCTTAAAGCTTCACCAATATTAGCAGATCTCATATGACCAACATGTAAAGCCTTAGCAGCATTTGCTCCCCCAAAATCAATTACTATAGTTTTTGGATCTTCTTTATCTACCATATCCATGAAACTCTTATTGTTAAAATAATCAATTAAATATTTATCACTAAATGACAAATTAATAAAACCTGGACCTTGAATATTAACATTAACAAATCTATCATCTAATTTATCTACTATTTTAGAAGCAATATCTCTTGGATTAGAATGATAAATAGAAGCCAAATTCATAGCAATATTAATTTGATATTGACCAAATTCTTTTCTTGATGAAGGAACTAAGGAAACCTTATCAATTTCCATTCCCAAATCATTTATTATCTTTTTTAAATATAATTCATTTTCTTTTATTAAACTCATATTTCCTCCATAAACTAAAAAGATTCTATAGTCATAGGGACGACATTAATCGTGGTACCACCCTATTTCCATAGAATCTATGCTCTTTATCTTTAACGTGATTAAACGTTTATACTAAAGGATGCGTTCATATAAATAATTATCTAGTAGTTTGCACTATTCCTACCTCACTGTAAGTTTTCTTTATATTACTATTTCCTTATCATCATATATTATTCTTCTGGTCTCATTAATGGATACATTACAACATCTTTTATATTATCAGAGTTAGTTAATAATTGAATTAATCTATCAATTCCCATACCCCAACCAGATATTGGTGGCATACCATATTCCATTGCCCCAATATAGTCATAATCCATATCCATAGCTTCTTCATCGCCACCAGCTTTTAGACTAGCTTGTTCAAGTAAACGCTTTTCTTGTTCAACTGGATCAACTAGTTCTGAATAACCATTTATTATTTCAGCTCCATTTACAATTAATTGGAATCTATCTGTTATAGTCTTATCTAAATCATTAGATCTTGCAAGAGGCGATAATTCTAAAGGATGACCTGTTAAATATACAGGACCTAATATATTTGGTCTAGCTACTTTCTTATATAAGTAATCAACCAAATTACCATATCCTAAATTTTCAATAGGTGTTTCACTATCTAATTCAATCTTATCTTCTCTAATTTTAGCAAGTAATTTTTCTTTTGTATCATATTCTTTTATATCAATATTTGCATATTTTATAATTAATTCTCTAAATGTAACAGTTGGCCATACACCACTCATGTCAACAACTTTATCCCCAATTTGAACTTCTAAGCTACCAAATAATTTCATAATAATCGCTTGTAACATTTCTCTTATAAATATCATATTATCACGATAATTAAAGTAAGCCTGGTAACATTCTATCATTGTAAAGTCTTGTAAATGTGTTGCATCCATTCCTTCATTTCTGAAGCATCTTGCAATTTCATATACTTTCGGAATACCAGCAACAACACTTCTTTTCATATATGTTTCTGGTGCGATTCTTAAATATACATCAATATCTAAAGCATTATGATGTGCTTTAAAAGGTCTTGCTACTGCACCACTTGGTTTATTATTTAAAATAGGTGTTTCAACTTCATAATAACCATGATTATCTAAATAATTTCTAAGTTCACGAATGAATTTCATACGAATTAAAAATCTTTTTCTTGTATCTTCATTCATAATCATATCAACGTAGCGATTTCTATAACATAATTCTGCATCAGTTAAACCATGAAATTTTTCTGGTAACGGTTTTAATGCTTTACCTAAGAACACATATTTATCAGCTCTTAATGTTTTTTCTCCTGTTTGTGTAGTAAACATTTCACCTGTAACACCGATAAAATCTCCAACATCAATATTTGATTTAAAGAAACTATAACTATCTTCACCAACTAAATCAATTTTAATAGAAACTTGTAAATCTGCTTCAATATCTCTTAATCTTAAGAAACTAAGCTTACCCATTTTTCTCATGAATACTATTCTACCAGCAACACTTACATCTTTAGTACCATCTTCTAATTTACTAGCTTCAAGTAAAGAATGTGTAACCTCATATCTTTCAGGATATGGATTGCAGTATTTTTTTATTTCTTCTACTTTTCCTCTTCTTACTAATTCTTGTTCAGAAAATTGTCTCATTCATATCATCCTTCCAAAATTTATCTCGCGTCAATTGAACAAAAGCAAATAAATTTGCTTACATCACCTCACGGTGATGTGATTTCTGCTTCACAGAGACTTTAACAAATCTTCTCCACAGACTTAAATTCCGATAGTCGCTACCGTATTTTTTCTTTAAAGCTAAAGAAATCTTGTTCGTTCTTTTTTTATGCTTTAACATGTAACTAATTTTTTCATATATAACTCTAATTATTGAAACATAATATTTATACTTGCATTTAAATCATTATATATTTCTTACTCACATTTTACACATTTGTATAATCTTTTATATTATCATAAGAACTCGCATAACCATCATTTTTTTATTAGATTGGTAAAAATTATAAATTTATGTGCTATATACATCAATATCACTAACCACTGCATCAATGATACCATGTATTTTAGTAAATAGCAATATTTTTTTATGAATTTATAAATATTTTGAAGTGTGATTTAATTACCTTACTTTTTAGCATACATTTTTGTATAACTTTCATATTATATAAAAAAAAATTATAAATTTACTTTATAATTTTCTTAAATAAATCATGTTTTAATTCTGTCATTTCTATTTTACTTGCAAATATAATACACTCACCCTTATGTTTAAGAAGTACACTAGCATCATCTTCAATCATTTCGGCATTTTTTAGTCTTTTAACTAAATCTTTACTCGATATATCATTATAATCCTCTTTATTTTCATATAAAGAATTAATTTCTCTAACATAAACATGATCAACAGTCTTAAGAATTTTTACTAGTTCATCTTCAAATACACTAAACCAATCATAACTATGTGGTTCAAATACAACATATATTTTTAGTTTAGGATATTTTTGTCTAACTGATGTAATTATTTTTTCTAATTGTTTTGGATGATGGACATAATCATCAACGACAATTGTTTTACCTATTTTTCTATCATCAAATACACGATAACAACCATCATAGTATTTTATGAGCTTTTGCACATCTTTAGCTTCCATTCTTTCATAGTAGCAAAGAGCAATAACCGCTAATGTATCCCGAACCATGTCTGGTCCATATATTGGTAAATCAAAATGTCCATAATAATTATCTTCAACAAAAACATCAAATGATGTACCCCTATCATAGTAATCAATATCAACAGCTCTTATTTCATTATTTTCATTTATGCCATAATAGAATACTGATGAATCTATATTTAACTTTCTTACATATTCATCATCACCATTTGCAAAAACCATTTTACTTGCTCTTTTTGCATATTCCCTATATGCCTCTATTACATCATCAATATTGTGAAAATAGTCAACATGGTTAATATCTATATTTGTAATAATGGCATAATCCATTGTATAATCACAGAAATGTTTTTTAAATTCTGATGTTTCAACAACAAACTTTCGGCTCATTTTACTTGCAAAGCCTTCACCATTACCAACTAGATAATTACAAGGTGTTTCACTACTTAGAGTATGTGCAAGTAATGATGCAACATAACTTTTTCCGTAACATCCTGCTACTGTAATAGTATCAAAAAGTTTTGTAAGACGCGCGACTATTTCATTGTATTCATAAACTCTAAGTCCCATATCTAAAGCTTTTCGTATTTCGGAATGATCTAAACTAACATGTTCACTTCTAACAACAACTGTACCAGGAGTCATATAATCATTTTCATCAGTATAAATGGTAATATTTTTTCTCTTTAATATATCTTCAGTAAAACGGTATTCAATATTATCATCATAGCCAGCAACTGTAAAACCTAAATCACTTAGAATTACGGCTAGACTACTAAGAAATACACCTTTAATTCCAACAATATAATATTTCATAATTTCCTCCTAGCCTAATAGTTCAATTAAATATGGTCCTAGTATTAGTATAAGTATCAAAGGCACTATAAATAAAACTGATATTATACTAACTTTGTTTGGTATTTTATTTATTTTTTCTCTGATACTTAAGACTCTTTTTTCTCTTAAATAATCTATTTGATCATACATTGTTGATAATACCCCATTACCAAATTTATTTGCTTCAACAATGTTTAAAATAATATTATTTATAACATCTGATGGTACCCTTTCACGCATATCTGATAAAGCTGTTGATACATCTTTACCAAATTTTATTTCATATAGTGTATGTCTAAATTCTTTTGAAAGTTCTGATTTTATATTATTAGTTGTATTTTCTATTGCACTTTCTATATTTTTACCACTTTCTAAAGAAAGGGTTAAGATTTCAAAAAATTCTAGTGCTTCTTCTTCTAAACGATCAGCACGATCTTTTATCTTATAATCAACTACCATTATAAATAAATTATACCATATAATTGAACATATTAATCCTAAAATATATCCAAAATCCAAATTATATAAACATAAAATGTAAACTAAAATTGTAGTTATTAACCTTGTTACTAAAAAAAGGACTGTTTTATTTGAACCAATTAATTTTAATTTTTTACTTACATAATTGGTATCAAATGTTCTAAAAAACTTTGTTTTCATAACTTTATCACATCCTCATTTTAAAGATTTTTCTAATAATAACTATATATAGTATATATAGTGCTAGCGCGATTATAATTAAGAAAATACCTATTCCACTTTTTATTAATGGGCTAAAATAATCTTGATTTATAATTAAAATAACTAAAACAAACATAAGTGGCAGACAAAATAGAAAGTTAGAAATCATTTTTGGACTGCCTGTTAAAGCTTTATATTCATTTTTTATTTTTCTTTGGTCAAATAAATTTTTCTCGATGCTATCAAATATTTTTATAACATCACCACCTGTATTATTTAGTATTTCTAAAGAGGCCGCAACATATTCAGCTTCTTTTAAATTTAATCTTTCACTAAATCTTGTAAATGCATCATTTATACTTAAACCAAACTTTATTTCGGAATACATTTGTTTATATTCTAGTCCCATTGTATCATTCATTTCTTCTGATACTACTTTGATTGCTTGTTCAGGACTAGCACCTACTTTAAAGGCATTATTCATGATAACTACTGATTCGAGTAAATCATTTTCTAATTTTTCATGATGTTTCTTGTATAAAATAATATATTTGATATCTAATAAATAGTAGCCTATTATAAATAATACTAAACCTTCTTCAAAGCTGATTATATCTCCTAAGAAAGCTTTTGAAAAGGCACATACGATTAGAAAAACAATTCCAAATAAGAACTTATGTGCGATTAAGGTAATACCATTTCTGATATTTAATGAACATAATGGTACATACTTATTGTATTTGATTCCTAATTTTTTAAAGAAAGCTGAACTATTTAAAATTCGAACTATAAATTTTAATAGTTTCATATATATATTTACTAAATGATCTACTAAACTTGGATTTTCTGTTTTAATACCTTGAACTGAATATTTACTTACTCTGTTAAATTTCTTTTGTTTTTTTTGATACCATATTGTTAGAAAAATCAAAAATAGAATAAATAAACAGAATACACCATAATATACTTTTAAAACATTATCATTATTTTTTTTAACATTTACAATTACTGTTTTTGTACTTATATTTCCACTTTTATCTTTTACTTTATATGTAATTGTTTGAGCTCCTATTTTATTTAAATCAATACTATCATAATTGGTTTCAACTATATAATCATTGTAATTATCACGAACAATTATATAATCATTTGGATTAAAACTTTTACCTTGTTTTATGGTAATTACTTTTTTAGTTATTTCGATAACTGGAGCTTCTTTATCAATAATATAGTTACCACTTTTGATAATTTCATCATTTATTAAAACATTTATGTTATAGGTACCAGTTTCATTTAATAGGATATCTCTTTTTTTATTTTCTTTTATTTCTTCTTTTTTATATTCTATACCATCTTTGTATAGTATTATTGTATAATTTTGAACATCAACACCAGGTGTGAAAGTTACAATAAAGCTTTCATTCGTTGGTTCAAGTAATTCATACAAACTAAAAGTATTTTCTTCCACAACTGGTCCTCCTTATTCAAATATTTTTTCGATATCTTTTACGCCTCTAGCTTTCATTTTTTTAACAACTAATGGCATTCTTTTATATACTACAAATTCACCTACTACGGTTCCGAATTCTGTAACGCCTTTTTGTCTAAAGGCAAATATTTCTTTTAAAGCTATTTCATCATCTTTAAATCCTACTACTTCACTTATGCTAATAATTTTTCTTTTACCATCTGATAATCTGTTTATATCAACAACTAAATCAATCGCACTTTCGATATATTCTCTTATTGCTTTTATAGGAATTTCCATTCCTGCCATTAATACCATTGTTTCTAGTCTGTTTAAAGCATCTAGTGGTGAATTAGCATGTAATGTTGTTAAACCTCCATCATGACCTGTATTCATGGCTTGCAACATATCAAATGCTTCTTTTCCACGTACTTCTCCAACTATTATTCTATCTGGTCGCATACGTAGGGCATTGATTACTAGTTCTCTTATACCAATATTATGTACACCTTCATATGTAGCTGGTTTGGTTTCTAGGGAAACAACATGTTCTTGTGATAGTGATAATTCAGCTGCATCTTCAATTGTAACTATTCTTTCTTCCTTGTTAATGAATGATGATAGTACGTTTAATAGTGTTGTTTTACCTGATCCTGTACCACCACATACTAATATGTTTAATTTTGCTTCTACTGCTGCTTCTAGGAATCTTGCCATGTATGGTGTTAGTGTACCTGTTCTTAGTAATTCATCTATTGTTTTTAGATTTTTTTTAAATTTTCTGATTGTTAGTATTGGTCCATTTACAGAAAGTGGTGGTATTATAGCATTTAGTCTTGAACCATCCGCTAATCTTGCATCGACCATTGGATTACTGTTATCAATTGTTCTTCCTACTGGTTGAATCATTCTTTGGATTGTTCTTATTATGTGTTCATCATTTATAAATGATGTACTTTCTTCTTTTAAGAGTTTACCATTCATTTCGATGTATATTTCATTTGGTCCATTTACCATTATTTCGGTTACATCATCTTCTTTTAATAAGTCTGTTAATGGTCCATTTCCGGTTATTTCATTCTCAATTAAATCATATAGATAAGATATTTCACTGGATGTTAAATTATAACTTTTTACGGTTTTATCTATTTCTGTTTTGATGTATTCGTCTATTCTTCCTCGGCCATTCATTTTTTTATCAATTACATTTTGAATTATTTTATTTCTTAATTCATTTAGTAGAGTTTTATTTTTGAATGTATCATAGTCTGTTACAAGAGAGCTTATTTGGTTTTCTTTTATTTCAAAGGCTTCAGTTAATTTTTTCAATTTTAAGCACCTCTTTATCTAAATCATCTATGATATTTTTAAAAGTTTCTAGAGATTTATTGTTACTTTTCCTTATTCCATTATCTAGTAATAATATTTGACCTTTTTTAATATATTCTCCCATGTTTTTTTGATAAAAACTACTTGGTAATATATAGTCTATTTTATTTCCTATAATGTTATTTAAATCAAAGTTATCAAATTTTTCTTTGTACTTATTTAATGACTTATTGATTAATATTTTATAGTTTGTTTTTTCGATGTCTTTATATATATTAGCAACACTCCTCATTGCTTTTAGTGATACTAGATCGTTATCTATGACGTATAGTATCATATCACTTGCATCTAGTACATTTAAATTTATATCATTCATAAAGTAATTTGTATCTATTATTATATAATCATAGTTTGGTTTATATTTTTCTAGTATATCAGTTATACTCTTTGAATAGACGCCCGCTGCTCTTCTTGGATCATTTGGGGCAAGTAAGCAATCTATATAACCATTATATTTGGTTATATAACTCATTAATGGTTTTGTATAACCATTTAACATATCACTCGCTAGTGTATAGATGTTTTCATCGTTTGTTATGTTTAGCAATGGACCTACTGCACTTTCATAAAGGTCTAAATCTATTACTAGCGTTCTTACCTTTTTTAGAGATAGTAAACCTGCAATATTTAATACTGTTGTTGTTTTTCCTGTTCCACCTCTTACAGATGTTACTGTTAATACTTTTGCTTTATTAATTGCCATAATCCACCTCTATTCTTTTTTCATCTATTATTCCTTTATATTTTACTTTTATTGTTCCAAATCCTAGTATTTTTTTTACCACGTTTGATTCTTTTATTATTTCTACTTTTATTTCATTATTTTCTATGTAAACCGTATTTTCACATTCTAAATTTTTGTTTATAAATTTTTTTATGTTTTCTTCTACATTTTCATTTTCAATATTATTTAATCCATATCTTATTGATTCTTTTGCAATATTTTCCATTTGCCTTTTTTCATAATACATATTGCTTTTATTGTTTATTAATATAATAACATATACGATTAAAGGAATAAATAAAACAAATATTACTAATGTTTGACCTTTATCATTCATATAATACACTTCTTTTTACGGATATTATTGTTGGGTTATCTAATACTTTATTTAGTAAAGGGGTTATTAATTTTACTTTTCTTGTTAGTTTTAGTTCTATAAATTCTCCATTTATATTTTTTTCTAGTGTTATATCATTTTTATTTAAATATGTATTTATTTCATCTTCATTATTATTCATATATAATTCTGTTATATAGTCCAAATCATTTTCTAAATCGTATTTTTTATTTTGAATATTGAATAAGTCAAAAACACCAATTGTTAGTATTAATAGAATTGGCAATATAAGTATGAATTCAATTAAAGCTTGTCCCTTAGTATTTCTTCTCATATCGAATGCCCCTATTCTTAAATAATTGTACCATTTTTTTTAGTCGTTTACAATAGATTTAAAAATATTTCCTTAAATTTTACTATTTTAAAAAGATTCAAAATTTTGTTTTGAATCTTAATAATTTGGTATTATAATAGCGCGGAAACCATAATAACCATTTTCATCAGCCCTACTTGTAAATGTAAATTTTACATAATTACTATTAATTGTTATTTTTTCATCGATTGTAACCCTATCATCAGTATAATATTTTTTACCATTATTAATAGAAGTGGTAGCCGTACTAGAGTCAAAAATTTGAAAATAGTAACGACTATCAGTTGTCTGATATTGCAATAGTACAGTTAAACTCTTTGCCCCACTAAATGTTTTTGTTCCAACTACAGCATTACTCTGCGAAGCAGCATATGGGTAATGAGCAGTTTGAATAGTAGCACAGTCAACGGTTGTTATATCAGTTATTGTTGCATTTGTATTTGGCATTACAAATTTATTTCCTTCAATAATTTCACCATTTAATTTAAATGACGTTACATATTTGGTGCCATCAGTTGATATAAGCCTACCAATTGTACCACTTAATCTATTTGGTATTTCATAGTTTATATTAGAGTTACCACTAATTGTTATAGTATTATTTTGCGGAATAACCGATGATAAAACAATATTCCCTTTGCCTGTTGCTTTCATACCTTGAGCAATTGAACTTGCATCAGAAGTATAATTAACAGTTATTTTTGCACCACTTTCAGTGGCAGCACCAGAAAACATTGATCTATATTCTTCAGAGTAAATATTAGTACCCGTTACATTGATTGTAGCAATTATTTTACTACAATATCCAAACATCCAACTGGCCGAAACAACACTTGTTGTATCCAAAACGACATTTCCTAAAGTTGTTAAAAGCATGCATCTATGAAACATAGAACCTATATTTTCTACTTTCGAAGTATCAAAACCACTTAAATTTAAAGTCGTTAGTTTTGAACACCAAGAAAACATATGCTGCATATCCTTAACATTCGAGGTGTTAAAATCACCTAAATCTAAGCTTGTTAATGATGAACACTGGGTAAACATAGCATTCATACTTGTTACTTTTGATGTGTTAAAATTACTTAAATTCAAACTTGTTAAAGATGTACAATTTGAAAACATAAATCCCATATCAGTTACATTTGATGTATAAAAATTATTATTAAAAGCAATAGCTATCAAACTAGTATAACTTTGAAATAAACGCCTAGAAAAATTTGGAGCATACACCCTATATTTACTTAATATATGTAAATCGTATTTACTACTATCACTACTATTAGTAGTCAAATAAGCATACACCTTTTTACTTTGCGTACTACTTTCAGAAATATCCCAACACTTATTTGAACTAGTACAACTACTTGGTAACCCGGTTAAACTCTTTTTAAACTCAATATTTTTTATTTTAGTTCTATAAGTATCACTCCAAAATTCACTTTTAGCATTATATCCATTCTTCATAAAAGCATATTCAGCAATTATTTTTGCTTTGGTTTTAACAAACACATTACCATTTGCAGTACTACTAGATTTATAATATATCGTTAAATTTTCAATACTATTTTTCTCTATCTCACCAATATATAAATTATTTTCAATTACATTATTACAAGCACTATCAGTACAAAACTTAATATCACTCGGCAAATTATTACTAACAAATTCAATATTATAATCAGAGTCCTTAGTACTATTAGTAGTATTTAAATTAACTATAAATGATCCTGTACTAGAACTAATAGGAACCTTAAAATAATCATTTTCCTCAGTACCACCATTAACATTAACCTTAAAAATCCAGTCTTTTACATTACCACTTATATTACCAACTATCGTGCTATTAAAAGATGAATAAGTATAATTCAAAGTAACAAAAAGCAAAAATAACATAGATAAAATCAAAAATTTTTTTTGCATAATCTTATCTTCCCTATCTAAAACAAGGCCAGTATATAACTAGCCCTAATAAAAACATAATTACTTTTTAAGGATTAGTGCTTACACATTTACCCTCACCAGGATTTTCTCCTTCAACATATACCTTATCAGTCAAAGTACACGCAGTCTTAGTCATTGAATCTTGAATGTATCCACCAAACATTTTCAAAACACTAACAATAATAACACTTATAACTGCAATTATAAGTAAATATTCAACTAAAGCCTGTCCTTTTCTATTCATACTATACCTACCTTCTACTTATATTCTATATTTTTTTGTGCTATTTGTCAAGATATGATATACTATTAAGGGTGGAAAAAATGGAATTAAAAAATGCAAAAAATTTTAAAGATAGATTACTAGGATTAATGTTTAAAAAAAACATAAACTATTGCTTATGTTTTAAAAAATGTAACAGTATTCATACCTTTTTTATGAAAGAAAATATCATAGTAGTATTCACAGATAAAAATAAAAAAATTCTAAAAATTAAAAACACCCCCAAAAATAGAATCCTATTTTGTAAAGGTGCTTATTATACATATGAATTCCCAAACTATGCAAGTATGGATGACATCAATTATATTTTAAAATCAAATTCATAATCTAAAATATAAATTGTATCTCCCTCTTCACAACCTAATTTTATTAAAGCCTCATCAATACCCAAATGTCTAAGTTTATTCTCGAATCTTAAAACAGATTCCTCAGTTTGAAACTTAGTCATTTTTAATATTCTCTCAACCTTTTCTCCAGAAATACGATATTTATGATCAGCTATCTTTTGAATCTTAAAAGGTTCCTCTTTTTTAAATTTATATAAAATATGTCCCTCTAAATTCTCATCCTTTTTAATATTTTCTTTAGGTAACTTAGAAAGCATATCACCTAAAACATTTACAACCTTATCTAACCCCTTATTAGTACTGGCGCTAACAGGATAAACAGGAAGATTAACCTTCTTTCTAAATTTCTCTAAATTATTATTAAAATCAATATCAACCTTATTCGCAATCACAATCATAGGTCTTTCTAGTAATGTTTTATCATATTCCTCTAATTCTTTGTTTATCTTAACAAAATCATCATAAGGATCTCGACCCTCATAACCAGAAATATCAACAACATGAGCAATAACTCTTGTTCTTGCAATATGCCTTAAAAATTGATCACCAAGTCCCTCACCATTAGAAGCACCCTCAATCAACCCTGGTAAATCAGCAACAACAAATGAATTATTACCAGATTTAACAACTCCTAAATTTGGACTTAGTGTTGTAAAATGATAAGCAGCAATTTTAGGCTTAGCGGCTGATATGACAGAAATAATAGTTGACTTACCAACACTAGGCATACCAACAAGACCAACATCAGCAAGCAATTTTAATTCAACCTTTAAATGTTTACTCTCGCCTTCTTCGCCATTTTCAGCATATGAAGGACAAGAATTAGTACGCGTAGCAAGCGCGATATTGCCACGACCACCACGACCACCTAAAGCAACAATAGCTTCTTCTCCATTTTCAGTTAAATCAGCAATTATCTCATTATTCGCAGTATCAGTTACAATAGTACCAACAGGTACCCTTACTATCATATCATCTGCGCTTTTACCCATTTGGCCTTTACCTAAACCATTCTCGCCTCGATCACCCTTAATTAATTTTTTATATTTCAAATCAATCAAAGTATTTAAACCCTCATCAGCTTTAAAAATGATATCCGCGCCCTTACCGCCATTACCACCATAAGGACCACCCATTTCAATATACTTTTCTCTTCTAAAAGCCATACAACCATTGCCACCATGGCCAGCTATAACATCTATATAAACTTCATCAATAAACATTTTTTCACCTCTTTTGCATTTAAATTATACATTTATACTCTAATTTAGTCAAGAGTATCACTTACCTAATTTATTTATATTAACTATTTCTATATCTTTCCTAAAATCATCAATTAATTCATTCACAAAAACAGAAGAATTTAAAGGTGTGAATAAATATACCTTTTCTTTAGTTCTAGTAAGCGCAACATAAAATAATCGTCTTTCTTCATCATACAAATATTTTATCTTACTTCTACTTACAAATCTTAAAATCTTATCATCAACCATCTTATTCGGAAAACCTAATGTTTTATTATATAAATTAATAATAATTACATTATCGCATTCTAATCCCTTAGATTTATGAACCGTTAAATAACTAATATCTACATTCTTATTTTTTAAATAAATAATCTTATTATCCCTAATAACAAAATCATTATCCAAATAACCATTAATATCACTATTATTTCTACCTAAAATAAGTATTTTTTTATTCTTTTGATATATTTTAAGAATTAACTTTTTTAAATCCTTTTTATTTTTATATCTAACTACTACAATAGGTTTATTAATATGTTTAAAAGATTTTAGATTTTTTTGAATCTGATATCTATTTTTCATAATAAATTTACCTGCTATTTTTATAAGTTCATTACTATTTCTATAAGTACTAGAAATTTTAAGAACCCGGGAATTTTTAAAATATTTACTAAAATTATTAAATAAATCAAGATCACATCCCGTAAAACGATAAATAGACTGGAAATCATCACCAACAACCATCAATTTAGAATTTGTTTTTTCTATAATTGCTTTAATAAGCTCAAACCTTATATAACTAGTATCTTGGTATTCATCAATAATAATGTATTTAGTATTATTTGAATAATTTTTTTGAACTTCAGATGTAGCTTTAATTAACATATCATCAAAATCAATCTCATTATTTTCATCCAAATAATCCATATATTCAATATAAATATTTAAAATCAAAATAAGTAAATATTTTTCTCTTTTATAATTCTTTAAATTAAAAATATTTCTTGCCTTTTTTAGAAAAGAATTAAAATCTTCTAATTTATAACTATTGCACTTAAACATTTTAATAAAAGTACTTATTAATTTTTCTACATTAACAATATTTTCTTGAGAAGAAGTTTCTCCACAAGACATTAAATTAGGTGTGATAAGAAATAAAGA
>CAKPJE010000009.1 GCA_934162555.1 uncultured Bacilli bacterium
ATTAGTATTCCTGATATAAAAATACCTGCAAGCACATTTATTTTTAAAGATATATATTCTATTTTAAATACAATACTAATAACAGTTATACTTATTATAGAGAAAATTGCAGCAACAATATACTTAATATAGTCTTTCCCCATTTCGTATTCTACCATATTTTGATATAAACCAAGTACATTAAAATACATCTGATATACAAGTATATATATAGCAATACCTTTAAGTACTAAAACAATATTTAATTCTAAAGTATCTAAAAAAATGAGTGCAATTATATAACCTATAACAATTCCCAATATATCCAATATTAATGTCAATAAACTTCTATTTTTCTTTAACTTATCCTTCATGATATCTCCTCTTAAATGCTTAATCCCTTTTTTCCTCATACAAGTATAACATTTTTCGACAATATAGTCTATATTTTTAATAATTATTATAAATAAATTATAACAAATTTATTTTTTTTACTTATTATTTAAAAATTCTTTTATTTTATTTCTTGCACTTTTTACAGAATCCTCATTTTGACCCATTACATATAACTGTAAATTAGGATAACTATATGTATTATAAGTATAATAATCATAACCTGTTAAATTTTGCTTTTCAATTGTCCAAGACTTCATATCGTTCAATTGTTTTTTAACAAGTTTTGACATACTTTTATTATCCAAATTTGTATTAAGATTCTCACTTACACTGTCAAGTAACTTAGGAAAATTACTTATTAAGGTTGTAGAAGATGTCATTTTTTTAATAATTGCCGTTAATATTTTTTGTTGATTTTTAACTCTTTGAACATCTCCTGCAGCATAAGCATCTCTTTCTCTTGCATAAGCCAAAGCTTGATGGCCGTTTAAATGTAAATTACCTTTTTCAAAAGTATATTCATGAAAAGCATGCTCATCAAATGTTACTTCATTGTATATGTCAACACCACCTATAGCATCAACCACTTTTTCAACAGTTGAAAAATTTACTTTTGCATAATAATTAACCTCAATATCAAGTAATTCTTCCATTGCTTTAACAGATGTTTCAATACCATAATATCCAGCATGTGTTAATTTATCCTTCGCACCCTTACCAGGTAATTCAACATAGTAATCTCTTGGAACAGAAGTCAATAAAATTCTATTATTAATAGGATCAATGGTTGCCACCATATTTACATCGGTATTTGTAACATATCCAATAGAGCCATATGCATCACCACCAGCAATATATAAATTAAATGGCGTATTAGTTACATCAACATATTTTACAATATCACTAGTTTCAACTAAAACATGTAACATATCTATTTTTTTTACTTTTATTCCTAAATATGCTAAATCAGAATTAATCAAGTTATAAGCTGATTCATTAAGTAATAATGCATCAACAATACCATCATTTAAATTATCTAACATTTCTTCAATATCTTTATATACTACTTTTCCGTAAGTAATTTTTGTACTTAACAAATTAAAAGCTTTATCAGTATTTTTTTTAGAAGCATCACTTTCCAAATAACCTATTTTTTTATCTTTTAATTCATCAATTTTTCCAACTCTACTACTTTCTAAAACAACAACATAATATGTTTCTTTTTGAACAATAGAATTATCTATCTTATCTAAAAAATTAATCAATTTATCAACATAAACAACACCGGAATAAAATAAGATTCCAGATACAATAAGCATAATTAAAGTACTTGTTATTTTTATAGGTGTTTTAATTTTTTTAGGTACAATTAAAAGTAGCATCAATATATAAACAACACCAATAATTCCCCCTAACATAATTAAATACTTATTAGGTATCATATTCAAATTAATTAAATACACAAAAAAAACAATTGTTAATATTATTGATATTACAGATAAAAAAATACATGCATTACCTATAATTTTTCTTTTTTTATTTTTCATTTTTTTTACTTCCTTTACTTCTTTTCTTTACTATTATATCATAATTAAACTTCAAGTCAAAGAAAAACATAGCAACTTTACTATGTTTTAGAATCCAATGTACATACAAAGAATAAAAAATATCATTCCAAGAACAAAAGTTAATCTACTTATAAATAGTTCTCCACCACGTTCTTTTCTATTCGCGAATAAATTTTCATTACCACCTGTAAATGCACCAGCAGCAGATTCTGCCTTTCCACTTTGTAATAAAACTATTGCAATAAGTAATATACATACTATAATTAATATAATTTTTAACATGTTTTCCTCCATAACTACAATAAATTATATTATATAATCTAATTAAAGTCAATTTTTTATTAAATTAATCTGTTTTTTTTATAATTAAACTTGATTTATTATCAAAATTTAAACTATTAATAAATAACTCATAATCTTTAATATTTAATTTATCAATAACATTATATCTATCTTCATATTTACCATATTTTATGATAGAAGTAGTAATACTATCATTCATTGAATATATATTTTCACTCATATATATTAAGTTACTCTTTAAAACTTTTTTACTTCTAAAAAATGTATTTTCATCAAAACTAGTATTATGTATTTCTCTTTCAATATATTCAAGTAATTCATTATAATCTTTACTTTCTCCAAATATTGTTAATACCAAATGATTATCTATAACATCATAATCAAATCCACAAGTTTCTGATATAATCCCCATATTTTTTAATTTTTCATTAAAAATTGAAGCTCCCCCAAATTTACTATTTAAGTAAATACTAGCATAACTCATAATATTAATTACATCAAGTTTTAAAGAATCAATATTTATTTTATATGACATACTTACTTTAGGAATTGTAACATCCATAATTAAAGTACTTGATTCTCTATTTACTCTATCAGGTTCATCATATTTTATTTTTTTAACATTAACTTTTTCTTTAACATCGCTTCTATATTTCTTAACAATATCAAATACATCTTTATATTTAACATTACCTGTAACCACTAAAAACATATTAGAATTTCTATAAAAGCACTTATAAATTGTATATAAATCATCTTCTGTAATTTTAGCAATACTTTCTCTTGATCCAATTACTGAATCTTTAATAGGATGATTTATAAATACATTACTCATTATTTCTTCATACATTCTTCTATAAGGATCATCTCTTACCATTTCTATTTCTTGTCCAATTATTCCTTGTTCCTTTTGGACATTTTCTTTAGTAAAGTAAGGCTTGTTGGTATATTCAAGTAAAAATTTCAAATTCTCTTTAAAATTATCACTTCCAGAAAATAAGTAACTAGTTTTAAAATATGATGTACTAGCATTAGCATCTGCTCCTTTTTCAGCATAAAAACTAAAAGGATCAACTCCATTTTCACTTTCAAACATTTTGTGTTCTAAAAAGTGCGCAACACCAAGAGGCATTACTATTTCTTTACCATCTAAAATAAATTTATTATGAATAGAACCATAATTAGTTGTTAAAACAGCATATACACTTTCCTGTTTTTCTTTAGGAATAACATAAACATCTAAATCATTTATTTTTTCATAATACATATTTAAATCTAAATGAGATAATTTAATTGTTTTCATCTAATACCCCCTTTAATAAATAAACAGAGTCTAATTTAATTTTTTTACTCAACTTAATAATATCATCTTTAGTAACCATATCAATTTTTTTAATTCTATCTTCTAAAGAATCATACATTAAATATTCCATACTTGCAATTGTACTAGCAAGACTAACTAAAGAATCATATATTTCTTTTAAACTACTTTTATAAGTTGCTTTAGCATTTTCAATATCTTTTTCTGTAAATTCTCCCTTACTCATAGCATCTATTTGATTTATAGTTTCTTTTAATACTTTTCTATAATCTTTCTTATCAATTCCAGCATATATAAACATACTATTTGTAACAGGTGCGATCATACTTGAAATACTGTAGCACAAAGAATTCTTTTCTCTTACATTTGTAAATAATTTACTATCAGGAGAACCACCTAATATAAAGGAATATATACTAGCAACATATTGCATTTCAAAAGCATCCATTGATTCAATTTTACATCCCAAAGCAAAAGTACTTTGTCTAACATTTCTTGATTCAACAACTTTTTTTAAACTTGTCCTATATTTTTTATGTTCAATAATATGATTTAATTTTTTTTCTTTACTTTCTTTAAAATAATTATTTAAAATATCTAAATTACCATACTCACCAATTACATATATATCAACAACATCATTTTTTAAAACATTTAAATAATACTCATATAAATTATGGCCATCAATTTTTTCTAAATCTTCAATATAGCCATCTTGATGATAAGAAAAAGGACTATTTGGACTCATTATTTCTCTTATTCTCGATTTAGCATATCTTCTTGGACTATCATAAATATCCTCAATATATTTTCTAATATAATTTTTACTCAAATTAAGCGTTTTCTCATCAAATGATTTATTATTGACATTGGGATTAAATAGCATGTCCATTAAAAATTTAATTACTTTTTCTAAATTACCACTTTCAGTATATTTATCACTTAATGATGTTATACTAAAACTCATTATTGAATAATTACCCGATGAACATACATTATATCCATAATTAGCATTATATAATTCTTCACTTTGAATTATCATTTTTCTTTCTGTCTGATAATTTTTAGTTCCCCTATTTAACATATCAGCAAGTATATTTCTCTTAGTTATTTCTTCTTTTTTGATTTTTCTTCTAAAATCAACCCTTATATAAACAGTTTTAAATTTATCTGTTTTTAAAGTATGTAATCTCATTTTCCCCTCCTTTTAAAAAGTCAGTATTTATAATACTGATTTTAGTGCAATTTCGATCATCTCTTTAAAACTTTTTTCTCTTGCTTCTGCATCCAAAGAAGCCCCAGTAACCAATGAATCTGATACTGTAAGCAAACAAGCAGCTTTTTTATTCAAAGCTTTAGCATTATGAAATAGAGCAAATGATTCCATTTCAACTGCTAAACATTCATGTCTTTCATATAGTTCATTTATATTCAAATTATTATAAAAAGCATCACATGAATGAACCCTGCCAACAATAATATTATAACCTAATTTTAATATTTTATCATTTAAATCACTACTAGAATATAAAATATTATCAGTATCACCATTTTGAACTAGTCCATAAGTAGATTCTGAATAACAAGAATTTACAAGTAATACATCATATACATTTAATTTAGGACTATAAGCTCCGCAAGATCCAATACGAATGATATTTTCTACATCATAAAACTTATATAATTCATAAGAATATATCCCCATACTAGCATTTCCCATACCAGATGCCATAATTGTTAATCTTTTATTTTTATAATAACCTGTATAAGCAAGTATTCCTCTTACATCACTTACAAGTTTATAATTTTCTAAATAATTTTCTGCAATAAATTTAGCCCGCTTAGGATCACCTGGCATTAAAACAGTATCTGCAATTTCATCCTTTAAAGCTTTTATATGTGGTGTCATATTTCCTCCTATAAATAGAACAAATGACTAATAAATAATAGTATTGTTCCAAAAACTATTCCAAGTATTGTTATATACGTATCTTTTGCTTTTAATAAATTTAAAAATAATTCCCCTAAAATAACATAAATAATCATTCCTAAATTAACAGTTCCAATCAAAGTCATTAATCCATCTGTAACATTCAAATATTTATCTAAAAACATATGAAATAAAGTACCAATTACAACCGATAAACTAATTAAACTAATCGTAATTATTAGATTTTTTTTATTTAATGTCTTAGAAAATAAACCAGATAATAATAAACCAAATAATATATTACAAAATCCAAGTCCAAAACTTAACATAAATGGATGATTAGATATATTTATTTTCATACCAACAATTATATTATATATCATAATAGGCAAACTTATAATTAAAGCCAAATGAAGATAATGATTTTTTTTATTATCTTTTTTTAGTTCATGGTCAGGAATAAAAATATCGCACATTTTCATAATTATTAATCCCATAATTATATATCCTAATAATAAAAGTAACTTATGAGAACCATTAAATGCTTCCCCTATTCCACTTGCTGAATCAGGTAATAATTCAACCATTATCAAAGATGCTCCAAGTCCTAAAGTACTTGCCATCATAAATTGAATAAATTTATCATTTTTTCTAAACCCAAAAGATAAAAATACTCCACTTATTAAAAACAAACCTGCTATTAAACTAGCAATTACACTCATTTTTCCACCTCATTTTATTCTTGGTATAAATATTAATAAACCAATTATTAAAGACATTATTGAAAATATCAATGTTGCGCCACTAGCACAATCCTTCGCAATTTTAGCAAGTGGCTTTCTTTCAAGTGTTACCAAATCAACAGTAGCTTCTAAAGCACTATTAATAAGTTCACATCCAAATACAAGTCCATAACAAATAATTACAAAACACCATTCTAACATACTTATATTAAATAAAATACCAAGTATAGTAGTAACTATAATGGCACTTATTATAATTATAAAATTATGTTCGTATCTTATAGCATATAATATCCCATTTAAAGCATTTCCAAAACTCTTTATATATCTTATAAAATGATTTCCCTTTATACCACTTCTTATTTCTTTATCTTGTAATCCCCATTTCATTTAAAATCTCCTCTTGCAAGCCAAACATTATTTTTTCATCTTCTTTTTCCATATGATCATATCCAAGTAAATGTAATAATCCATGGACAATCAAAAAAGCCATTTCTCTTTCTTCTTTATGTCCGTATTCCTTAGCTTGTTCATGTACTTTATCTAAACAAATATAAATATCTCCAAGAACTCTAGCATCATAAACAGATATATCATCATTATCTTCTAAAGCAAATGAAATAACATCTGTTGGTCTATCTACTCCTCTATAAGTCTTATTTATTTCATGGATTTCATCTAAACCAACAAAGACAATATTTACTTCACCATCACTAGCACTCATTTTTTTTAAAGTATATTTTGCAACCTTTCTCACAAAACTCTTATCAATTTTTTCTTCTGTCTTATTAAAAATTCCTATACTCATAACAATCACACCTCAATTATATCAAATCACTTATACTAAAGTCCAGAAATATTAATAATTTTTAACAAATACATAATAAGTACAATTACAAGTACTATAATTATTATGTTATAAATAATAACATTTTGAAATATTTTCGGCATATGATCCTGAATATAATTTATTGTTTTATAAAGGAAATAACCAAGTGTACCACCTATAACATTTAACATAATATCATCAATATCAAACACTCGTCCAATAAATAATTGGGTAAGTTCAATTGATATTGAAACAATAAAAGAAATTAATAAAGCTGGTTTAACATTTTGAAGTTTTAAAATATAACCTGCAAAAAAACCAAGTGGCATAAACATAAACATATTACCAATTATATTTCTATAAAAAGCTTCACTTGTTATTTCATATCTTAATATTTCCTTAAATGGTATAAAATTATTCGCACTCCAAGAAACATCTTTAAAAGTAACAACATAGAATAAACATAGTATATAAAAGACAAAACCATATAATAGTATTTCTTTATACGGATAAAATTTCTTATGATTAACTACTAAATATGTTATTCTAAATGATATCAATATAACAGAAATTATTACAACCATTGGCCATATCTGAACCATTACATTTCTTACAACATCTCTAACCAATTTGCTCAATCCTCTCATATGCTGTAATATCTTCACATACAGCATAAAACACTTCTACTTCTATTTTACTATCATTTAGAGAAACTTTCAAACATTTTTCATAAATAATATATTCTTCGGCATTTAGTTTACTTTTTATATTATTTCTTCCAAGTTCCAAAGCTTTTTCAATAGCTTCATCATAATTATATACATTATCTATCTTTTCTACTTCATATATAGTATTTTTATAAAGAGAAAATATTTTACTCTCAAATATTTTATTTTTTTCTATTTTACCCTCTTTTTTAAATAAGTTTAATTCCTTATCAAAAAATTTAATACTATATCTTGTACTCTTATTACCATTTAATTTTTCTTCATAATAGAAAAGTGGGAAACTTACATTTGTTTTATACCAAACCTCTCCCATTACCTTTCCATCAGCTCTTACAACATCTTTTATATTTTCATTCAAATATATATTTCCACTAATAATAATATCACCCTTTTTAACACTACTACCACTTCTTTTCATTATAATTCCATGACTAGCTTTTACATCCAAAATAACAGCATCCTTTTTAGCAACAATATTTCTTAACTCTTTCACATTATCTTTATCATTTTCAATTCTTTCCTCTAATTTTAAAATACATTTTGTACCAACATTTTCAATTTCTAACCATTCAATATGATTTCTATATTTTTCTAATATATTCCCTTTAATTTTATTTTTTTCTTTATAATTCTTTTTTAAACTATATTTATAGATTCCATTTTTCTTTAATTCCTCATTTAAATTTTCTTTTAATTCATTATTATTTGTTATTATATCAATCTCAAAAACAATTTGACTTAAAAAATATATCACTGATATACCAATTATCATAGATATAATAAGAATCAAATTTTTTTTAAATTGTTCCTCTAATTTTATAAAACCAGTTGAACCAACTACCTCTACATCATAGATTGTTTTTAATTTTAATGCTTTTTCCAAATCATCCTTCTTTATGTAAATATATATTATATCTTTCGATATTTTTTTTATTTTATATAGATTTATTTTATTTTGATATAACTTTTGAATAAACTTCTGATTATGTTTACCAGTTACTTTTAGTATTAACATATTCACCTGAATTCTATTTTCTCTATTTTTCCACTTATTAAAATTTCATTATTTAATAACTTGCACACCGTTAAATTCTTACCCTTAATATTTATAATTCCATTTTTATATTTAATAATAATTGAATTATCATCAAATTCATATATGCATATATAGTTTACAATATTAATGCGGTCTTCAAATATATGAATGCAAAACTCATTTTCCATTATATAATCTTTCAAAGTACTATACATAGCATTCACCATTTAACTATATGATAAATAAAAAAAAATATGTTAGGCGCTTTCAACCACTTTAAGTTTGCCATCATATTTCATATCATAGTCATCTAAAAAATTATAGAATGCTAATTCATCCATTATATTTGTTTTTTTAACATCAAGTATAATATTCAAAATATTATATGTTTTTACTATATTATATAGTCTTTCTTTTAATTTACTTATATTTTTTTTATTTAAATTCCCTTCTACTAATATATATAGTGTTTCTCTATTATATATTATATCTACATTAAACATATCATCACCGTCTTAAATATAACACCATTTCAAAAAAAATATAACTAATTCGACAAAACTAGTTATATTTTTTGTGTTTTTAAACAAATAGTTTAATATTTTTTATTTAAACTTAAAGTATTATATTTAGTATCATAATTATTATATACTTCCTTTGAACGCTTTTTTTCATAAAAATCAACTCGGATTAAATTATCAATTTCATCTTCAATTATTTTAAATTTTTTAAAACATTTATCTTCATCCAAATCTTCATTATATTCTTCTAAAGCCTCTTTAATAACCTCAAAAAATGCTTTTTTAATTCTGACACTTTCAAGTTTCTCTATCTTTTTATTTATCTTTTCAAATTCATTTTTAATTGTTTTTTCTTTTACTTCCGGAGTAATTACCAAATCAGAAGTATTTTCTTTTAAAGTATGTTTTCTTTTATTTTTAATTATAGCAGGAATATATGGCACACTTCCTAATAAAGAAGCACTCATCCAATAATATGATATTTTATTACTGAATGCAAATATTGCTGTTACAAGTAAAATTATTACAGATGTCCCAACAGCAAAAGTACCCAAAGAAATTATATCATTCTCTAAAGTATTTACTTTAGAATTAGTTTCACTTTTTTTAAAATCAATCTTCTTATTTAATTTTTGTTCATCGTTAAGTTCAACTAAACCAACATAAAAACTAGGATAAACATTTTTTATATTATCATCTATTTTAATATGATAATACCATTCTATAGCTTTTTTAGGTTTTATAAAAAACAAATTTTTATTTAATTCACAATCATATTCTTTATTATGTTTTTTTAAATACCTAATAAAATCTTTAAGTTTCAATTTTTTCCCTTCAAATTCAATTATCCCATCTACTATTTTTAAATTTGTTTTCATTTTCCCTCACATTTCTATAATAACATACATTTGATTTTTTGTAAAATTACTTTATTTTATAAAGAAGGTGTGCTATAATCTAAAAGGTGATACATATGAAAATATTAAGTATATTAACAGCAAAAATCTTAATCTTTATGGGAAAAATTTTAGGTCGTGGTAGTGTCCTACCTGGTTCAGTTGCTTTAAAATTAGATAAAAACATTTTATCAAAATTAAAAATGCCCAAAACTGTTATTAGTGTAACAGGTTCTAGTGGTAAAGGATCAACTTGTAATTTAATTGTTGATATAGCAAGAAAACAAGGAAAATCAGTTGTTTTCAATGATAAGGGTTCAAATTTAGTTACAGGTATATTAACAACTTTACTTGCAGCATGTAATTTAAAAGGCGAATTAAAACAAGATATCTTAGTTACAGAGATTGATGAAAGATATACAAAGTTACTCTTTAAATATTTGAAACCCAATTATGTAGTTATAACAAATATAACAAGAGACCAACCACCAAGACATGGTAATTTTGAAATTGTTTATGAAGAAATTAAAAAAGCCTTAACAAAAGATATGCACTTAGTATTAAATGCTGATGATCCTTATACACAAAAATTTATTTTAAATTCTCAAAATAAATATACTCTATTTGGGATTGGCACGAATAAATATACATATAATGATGAAAAATTTGAAAATTTAAATATTAAGTATTGTCCAAAATGTAATAGTAAATTACTTTATAATTACTATCATTGTGAAACTTTAGGAAATTACTACTGCCCTAATTGTGATTTTAAAAGAAGAAAGCCATTAATAGAGGTTACTAAATTAGACTATGAAAAAAGTTTTGTTGTTGTTAATGATGAATATAAATTTAATATACCATTTAATACTTTATTTGAAGTATATAATACTCTTGCAGCATTTACAATTGCATCGCTTATAAACTTAAATTTAGATGAAGCATGTAATACTATTTCAAAAATGCCTGTCAATTTAAAAATATTCAACAAGTATACATATAATGATAGAATCGTTTATGTTTTAAATAATAAAGCTGAAAATGCAACTACTTATAATCAATCTTTACTATTTGTAAAAAGAAACACGGAATTAAAAACATTAATTATTGGGTGGAAAGAAATTAGTAGAAGATATAATTTTGATGATTTATCTTGGGTTTATGATATTGAATTCGAATTATTAAGTAATAATGAAATAGATAAAATTATTTGTATTGGTCCTCAAGCTTATGATATTGCAACAAGGCTAAAATATGCCAATATTGACGAAGAAAAAATTGTTGTTATACCATTAATTGATGAAGCCGTTAAATTTATAAAATCAAAAACCAAAGGAAATATATATGGCATCCTAAATTTTGATATGGTTGAACCATTTAATAACAACATGAAAGGAGAAAAAAGTGGAAATTAATATATTACATCTATATTATGATTTACTTAATTTATATGGTGAAAATGGCAATATAAAAGCATTAAAAAACCACCTTGAAGAACAAAATGTAAAAGTAAATATAGAATTCTTAACAATAAATGATAAAATAGATTTTAAAAGATATGATTTTGTATATATTGGAGCAGGCACTGAAAAAAATTTAAATCTAGCTTTAAAAGATTTAATAAAGTATAAAAAAAGTATTAAAGAGTATATTGAAAGTAATAAGTTTTTCCTAGCAACTGGTAACTCTATTGTTCTATTTGGTAAATCATTAAAAGAAGCAAATACTATTCATAAATGTTTAAATATTTTTGATTATGAATCAGTAGAAGAAGATTTTAGAATGGTTGATCAAGCTGTATTCAATATGCCTCTTATCAAAACAAAAATAATTGGTTTTCAAAACCAAAGTTATACTACTAGAAATATAAAAAATCCTCTTTTTGAAGTTATTAGAGGTATTGGTAGTTATCCAAATTCCGAATATGAAGGATTACATTATAAAAATTTTTATGGGACATATTTAATAGGTCCCCTACTTGTTAGAAATCCTAACTTTTTATCTTTCATCATAAAAGAATTGATAAAATCTAAAGATAATGACTTTAAATTTAATAAAATGAATTTATATTTTGAAAATAAAGCATACAATACATTTTTAGACTATTTAAGAAGTTTAGAAGACAAATAATTGTCTTCTATTTCTATATTATTATATAACATTTGTTTATCAGTTAGAGTTTCATTTAAATAATCGCTAAAAATGTAATTTCTATTTTCTCTATTTTCTAAAACATAACAATTACTTTCTATATCATATATATAAGTAGTTGTTTTTTGTTTTAAAGTAAGCTTAATTTTATATGGATTTTTATTTTTTTTAATCAATTTAAGTAAATCATAAAAACTTATTTTTTTCTTAAAACACACAATCATAATTTTATTCCTCTTAAGTATTATATCACATGTTGTTCGTATTTTGTTCGAATTTTTGAATAATATTATTTTTAATGTAAAAATTATTGTAGGTGATTACAATGAATAATAGATTAGAAGACTTAAGAGAATTAAGTGATTTTAGTAAGAAAGAACTTGCTAGTATATTAGGTGTAAGCGATTCAATATATGCAAGATGGGAAAATGGGAAAGATTTTATACCTACTAAAAGACTTTACCAAATAGCAACATTCTATAAAATTAATATAGATTATATTTTAGGTTTAACAAGTAAAAAAATAGAAATTACTTCAAATGATGAAATTGATATAAAAATTGTTTCTAAAAGAACTCGTGAAATTAGAAATGATATGAATGAGTCATTAAGAGAATTTGCTAAAAAACTTAATACATCAGGTTCAACTTGGCATGCATATGAAAATGGTAAAGTTTTAATTTTAGGTGCATTTTTAATAGAAGTTTGTAAAAACTATAATTATTCAGCAGATTGGATATTAGGAAGAACTAATGATAAATTTATTCATTAGTTTTTATTACCTTTTATAATAAAAAACATGAAAAATGTGATATATAGTCATGTAAATAGTCGGAAAAATGTGTAAATAAGCACTTGAAATGGCCGGAATTTTGTGATAATATGAACTTGAGGTGTTAAATATGCAAAGATTAAAAAGAAAAATTGATGATTTCCTAATAGAATGGAAAAATAGTAAAAATAAGCTCCCACTTATTGTAAAAGGTGCCAGACAGATCGGAAAAACAAATGCTATTAGAAATTTTGGGCAAAATTACTATGAAACATTTATAGAAATTAATTTTGTTCTTGAACCAGAATTTAAATCAATATTTAAAAGAACATTTAATGTTGATGAAATAATTAAAGAAATAACAATGAGAAGACCAGAAATTAATTTAAAGCCGAATAATACTTTGATTTTTTTTGATGAAATGCAAGAATGTGTAAGTACTGCAACATCTTTAAAATCATTTAAAGAAGACGGAAGATACGATGTTATATGTTCAGGATCACTTATGGGAATCAACTATAAAAAAATTGAATCTAATAGTGTTGGTAACAAACAAGATTATATAATGCATTCTATGGACTTTGAAGAATTTTTGTGGGCTAAAGGTTATAAAGAAAATCAAATTGATGATTTATATAATTATATGAAAGAATGCAAACCTTTAACAGAAACTCAATATGATGTTATGATGAACAATTTTAGAGATTATATGGTATTAGGTGGTATGCCAGCAATTGTATCTAATTACATTGAAAATAAAAATTTTAGTGGTGTTCTAAACATGCAAAAACAAATATTACTCGATTATGAAGAAGATATAACAAAATATGCTAATGGATTAGATCAAAGTAAAATACTAGCATTCTATAAAACTATCCCTGTATTTCTTGGAAATGAAAATAAGAAATTTCAAATATCAAAAATTACAGATGGCGCTAGAAACAGAGAATATATTGGTGTAATGAATTGGTTAGAAAGAGCAGAAATAATAAATGTTAGTTATTGTCTTGATGAATTAAGTCTCCCATTAAAGGGAAATTATAATCCAACTAATTATCGAATATATTTTAGTGATACAGGATTATTAATCGGCTCACTTGATGAAGAAGTACAAGAAGATTTAAGAAAAAATCAAAACTTTAATACATATAAAGGTGCAATATACGAAAATATAGTTGGAGATATGCTGGTCAAAGAAGGATACGATTTATACTTTTACAAAAATGAAAAAGGAACAATCGAAATGGATTTTTTCATAAGAGATAAAAATTCTCTTATCCCAGTAGAAGTTAAAGCTAATGATAACTCCACTACATCACTTAATAATTTGATTGAAAACAATAATTATAAAGATATAAAATACGGAATTAAACTTTGCAACAAAAATATAGGATTTAATGGTAAATTTTATACTTTTCCATACTTTATGACATTTTTGCTAAAGAGATATTTAAAAGAAACAAAATAAAATCTAGATAAAATAAATCTAGATTTTTTTATTTAAAACCTTACATCAAAAAAGAGCCTTAAGCTCTTGAAACATATTTTCCATCTTTAGTTGAAATTAATATTGTTTCCCCTTCTTCAATAAATAGAGGAACTCTTACAGTATGTCCAGTTTCTAATACGGCATCTTTTTGAGCATTATTTGTTGTATTTCCTTTTACAGCAGGTTCAGTTGACACTATCTTCATAGCAATCTTATCAGGTAAAATTAAACCTAACAACTCACCCTCATAGAAAGTTAAATCAACTTCCAAACCTTCTTTTAAATAAATAGCATCATCACCAACTTGTTCACTTGATAGTTCTATTTGTTCAAAAGTTTGCATATTCATAAAATTATACTTATTGCCATCATTATATAAAAATTGCATTGGGTGTTTTTCAATCATGGCCTTTTCTAGTTTAATACTACTATTAAATGTTTTTTCAACAATTGCGCCTGTTCTCAAATTTCTTAATTTCGTTTTCATGAAAGCTGCACCCTTACCAGGTTTAACATGTAAAAATTCAATTACTGAATATATATCGCCTTCAAATAAAACTGTCATTCCAACTTTAATATCATTTACGTTTATCATAAGTCAACTCCCCACTATTTGCTTTCTTTATGTAATGTATTTGCTCTACATTTATTACAGAATTTTTTTAATTCTAAACGGTCAGTAGTATTTTTTTTATTTTTAGAAACACGGTAGTTTTCTGATTTACAAACACTACATTTAAGAGTAACTAATTCTCTAGCTTCACCTTTTTTAGCCATAATTTTCCCTCCCTTTAAAAGCGTCTATCATATTATAACATTCTTAAATGAAAATATCAAATAAAAATGTATAAAACATAAGAATTATAATAAATTTTTTATAAAAAAGCAAGATTTTTTTTAAAATTTCCCAGTTTTCTCACTTTACATTATACCAATTATCACCATAATCAATTTCAACTCTAAGTGGTACCTCTAATTTACAAGTATTCTCCATTAACTCTGTTACCATTTTTTTAACAATTTCAATCTCATCATTTGGTACATCAAAAATAAGTTCATCATGGACCTGAATAATCATTTTTGTCTTCAAATTTCTATTAATAAGTTCCCTATCAATCTCAATCATAGCCTTCTTAATTATATCTGCACTTGTCCCCTGAATCGGTGTATTAAGCGCGATTCTCTCACCCTGTTGCCTTATCATATAATTTGTATTTTTAAGCTCATTAACATTCCTAATACGACCAAATAAAGTTTTTACAAAACCATTTTCATAAGCCTCTTTTTTCATATTATCCATATACTCTTTTATACCAGGATAAGTATTTAAATAATTATCAATAAACTCTTTTGCTTCCTTAGGACTAATACCTACATTTTCTGCTAAACCATAACCACTAATACCATATATTATTCCAAAATTAACAGCTTTTGCTATTCTTCTCATATCTTTATTAACATCGTCTATATTAACTTTAAAAATATCAGCAGCCGTTTTCGTATGAATATCAATACCATGTTTAAAAGCCTCAATCATAGAATCAATATGCGCGATTGAACTAAGTATTCTAAGTTCTATCTGTGAATAATCACTGCTTAAAATAACAGCATTATCAGAAGGCAAAAAAGCCTTTCTAATCATTTTACCATATTCATATCTAACAGGAATATTTTGAATATTAGGTTCAAGAGAAGATAGTCTACCAGTTCGTGCTGTAACTTGACTATAAATAGTATGAATTTTACCATCTGGTGAAATCGTATTAATAAGTCCTTCAATATAAGTTGAATAAAGTTTAGCTAGCATTCTATACTCAATTATTTCATCAATTACAGGATGAGTACCCTTTAATTTCGTCAAAACATCATTAGCCGTAGAATAACCACTTTGATTCTTCTTAACATGTGATAAACCAAGTTCATCAAACAAAACTTCACCCAATTGTTTTGGAGAATTAATATTAAATTCATGACCAACTAAATTATAAATATTGTTAGAAACTAAATTCATTTTATCATTTATTTCTTTACCCATATTTTCTAAAACATCACGACTAACATAAATACCATTATATTCCATCCTACCAAGAACCTTAGTAAGTGGCAATTCAATATTTTCATATAAATTTATTAATTCCTTATTTTTTAATTCACTTAAAAACTTTTCTTTAGTTTCATACAAAAATTTAGCCTTCAAAGCAGCAGCTTTAGAAATATCACCATCTTTAGAATAAACCTCTTTTATTAATGGTATATTATAACCAAAATTATTAGCAAGCACTGCAATATCATCTTTAGTATTGTATTCAAGTAAATAAGAAGCAACCATTGTATCAAATGGTGCATTTTCTAACTCAATTCCTTCTCGTTTTAAAGAAACATATAATCTTTTTAAATCATAAGTTATACAAATTTTATCAAATATTTCTTTATTTTTAATCAAGTTTTCAAAACTAATATAATAAGCATTATTACCATCATACAATCCAGCACCTACTGGTTTAGTTTTAAAATAATTAAAATCTTTACTCTCTAAATAAATAGAACACTTATCTAAAACTGGTATATTATCTACTGTTTGATAATTAAATTCTATTTCTTTTTTTACATTATCTTTTAAAAGAGAATAAAATTCAAGTTCTGAATAAATACTATTTAATTTATCTACATCAGGACCATTATAATATGTATCATCCAAATTTATCTCTAATGGGACTTCTTTATAAATAGTAGCAAGTTCATATGAAAAATAAGCATTACTTTTATCATTTTCAAGTTTTTCTTTAGTCTTACCTTTTATTTCATCAATATTATCATATATTCCATCTAAAGTTTTATATTCCTGTAATAATTTTAAAGCACCCTTTTCACCAATTCCCTTAACACCAGGTATATTATCAGAACTATCACCCATCAAAGCTTTTAAATCAATTATATTTATTGGTTTAATACCATAATCTTTTTCAAAAGTTTCCTCATTATATCTGATTGATTCTCCGCCAGATTTTAATAGTTTTACATCAACATCTTCATTTATTAATTGCAACAAATCCTTATCACTACTAATAATAGTACCTTTTATATCTTCTTTATCACAATATGTTGAGAAGGTTCCTATTATATCATCTGCTTCATAGTTATCTATATCATACCATTTTAATCCCATTGCTGAGATTACTTCTTTTGCGATTGGAAATTGTTTTTTTAATTCATCTGGTGTTTCAATTCTTCCGCCCTTATAATTTTCATATTTTTCATGTCTAAATGTTTTACCACGATCAAAAGCAACAATTACATAATTAGGTTTTTCTTCCTCCAATATTTTGTTAATCATATTTACTAAACCATATATAGCATTAGTTGGGAAATTTTTAGAATTTTTCATAAAATTACCACTATAAGCAGTCGCATAGTAAGATCTAAACAACAAATTATTCCCATCAATCATTATTAAACGCTTCATTTTTCTCATCTCCTCCTATATTTTACCATATTTTTCTATATTTTACTATTGTACTTTTAAATTTTAAATGATATAATTTATTTAAGGATGTGATTGTTTTGAAAGTTTTTAAAAAGATTATTTCTATTTTATTTACTCTAGTATTAGTTGCATGGGTTTGCTTAATCGTTTTTGATTTTATAAAATGTGGCCAAAAGGATGAAAATGGTGAATTCCAAAAGCCGTTAATTGTTTTAAAAGAAACAAAATATGATTATGATGATGGTAGTACAACTGAATATATGAGTTTGGGCTATAAATTTATTGTATATAATAGAAATTCTTTAAGAGCTTATAAATTTGGACCTTTCTGGTTAAAGGTTTAAACTAAGTAAGTTCTTTTACTTTCATCTTTTATGAAAAATGAACTAAGAAATAAATATAAAAAAATAAGAAATATTACTCATTCACTTGATAAAGACAATTCAATATTTAATATAATTGTTAATTTAAAAGAATTTATTAATTGTAATGATATTTTAATTTATTATTCTATTAATAGTGAAGTAGATACTTTAAGATTAATTAAATATTGTCTAAATAATAAAAAACGTGTTTTTATTCCAAGATGTGATAATGATATGGATTTTTATTTAATTGATAATAACTTAAAAAAAGGTAAATTTAACATTATAGAAAGTACATCTAGTATTAATGATTATAAAAACAGTATCTGTATTACACCTGGTATATGCTTTGACAAATATTTTTATAGAATTGGTTATGGTAAAGGATATTATGATAGATTTTTTAAAAATTATGATGGCTTAAAAATTGGTGTGTGCTACGAAGAATGTTTGATTGATAATTGTTACCATGACGAAAATGATGTACCTGTTGATATTATTATAACAAACAAAAAAATTATGAAAAAAGGGAATCTAAATTGATTTCCCTTTTAATAATACTTTTTTGTACTTTTTAAATCTATTTAATTCAATTAAAGCACTTTCATTTGAATCACTAGCATGCATAACATTACGTGTTGTATCAACTTTATTACCATATAAATATCTTATAGTACCTTTTTCAGCTTTATTGGGATTAGTCGCTCCCATTATAGTTCTTACTTTATTTATAGCATCTTCACCAAATACGGTCATTGATATAACTTTACCAGATAACATATATTCTTTTAAATGAGGAAAAAATGGTTTATCAACTAAATGAGCATAATGTTCTTTAATAAATTCTTCATTTAAATTAATTATATTTACATCGCCTATTGATAAATTGTTTTTAATTAATTTTTCAATTACATATTTTACTATTTCACTTTTTACTCCATCGGGTTTAATCATTACAAAAGTCTGTTCCATATTCTACCTTTCTTTACCCTCTTTATATTCTTCACAAACTTTATCAAGTGCTTCAACGATAGCTTCTGTTTCTTCATAAGTTTTAACTTTTATTCCCGAAGCATAAGCATGTCCACCGCCACCAAAGCTTTGTGCGACTGTATTAATTACAGGTCCTCTAGATCTAATGGATACTCTTATGTTATTATTAATTGAATCAATAGAAAAAAGCACCCAAACTAATATTTCATCTATATAGTTAAAATTATTAATCATATTACCTGCAGTTGCAACATCTATATTGTATTCATGCATTTTATCTTCGGTTATAAGTAAATGTCCAACTCCATTTAAGGTAAGTTTTAAATTTTCGGATATATACCCTTGAAATCTTAATTCTTTTATTGGTCTCATATATAAATTGTTATATATTTTATCAGTATCAATTTTTTGTTCTTTAAGTAATTTAGAAACTAAAGCAAATGTTTTCTCTGTTGTATATGAATATAAAAATCTATTGGTATCAGCTACTAAACCAGTGTATAATTTTTCTGCTATTTCTTTTGTAAATTTAAAAGGCGTATTAAATACTAATTCCATAATCATTTGAGAAGCACTAGAAGATTTATCATCAATCCATTCTATTTCACAAAAGCTTTCAACAAATGGATGATGATCTATTTTAATTCTATATGCAAAATCCTTATAATTGGCGCCATCTATTCTTTTAGCATCTGGTATATCAGTAACAATAAGTAAAGCATTTTCTAAGTTTTCAGGTAATTTATCAAGTAAACCCAAATATTTAAATTTATTTGCGCTTGCACCTACAGTATATACATTTTTTTTAGGAAATTTATTTAATATAATGTCTTTTAATGCCAAACTACTAGCAAGAGCATCAGGATCTGGTCCAATATGTCTAGCAATTACAATTGTATTATATTTTTTAATAGTCCTATATATTCTTTTATAAATATTATTCATACAACACCTAACTTTTCTTTGCAAATATATTATACTACATTTTAAGAAGAAAAAAAAGCACTTCTGTGCTTTTAAGCAATTACTTTATTAAATGTATCTTTTACAATCATTATTTC
>CAKPJE010000010.1 GCA_934162555.1 uncultured Bacilli bacterium
GGATCATTTAATGTAAATATTAATACAGTAGGTGGAGCAAGTGGAGCAGACTATAGTATTGAATTAATAGGGGATAGTTCTATAAAATATTATACTGATAGTAACTATACTAATTTAATTAGCAATAACATATATAATGGTAGTATTAACAGTAACACTAGTGGTACTATAACAATCTATTATAAATCAAGTAGTAATATAAATGATGATATATATGTTAAAACTAAAGGTAGTATAATGGAAATTGCTATGATGAAGAATGGATATATTTTTAGTTCTAGTGCAAATGGTGGAACGGAGTTTTGGAATAATACATATAAACCATATATAAGAACAGTTGAGTTTGGAAATGATTTAAGCAATTTACCAAGTAGTTGCACTGAAGAAAATTTATGCTGGGATATATCATATAGTGCATCTCAAAAGAAAAAGGTATATGGGTATCTAACCGATAGTGGTTATAAAGATAGCACTGATAATACAAAAACATTATACAATTTGTATATAGTAAGCGAAGCACCAATATTTGCGCCAATTAATAGTGGATATATTTTTAAAGATTTTAAAAATTTAGTGCAAATTAATTTTGATAATAATTTTGATACCTCAAAAGTAACTAGTATGTATTCTATGTTTTATAATTGTAAATCATTAAAAAAAATAGATTTAAGTAATTTTAATACATCGAATGTTAGGGGTGTGGCTAGTATGTTTTATAATTGTTCATCTTTAATAGATTTGGATTTAAGCAGTTTTAACACTCAAAATGTAATAACATTGAATTTTATGTTTTATAGTTGTTCAACATTAACAAGTTTAGACTTGAGTAGCTTTAATACTTCAAAAGTAACAGATATGCAAGGCATGTTTTCTGGTTGTTCATCCTTAACAAGTTTGAATCTAAGCAATTTTAATACATCAAAAGTAACAGATATGAGTATAGTGTTTGAATATTGTTCATCCTTAACAAGTTTAGACTTGAGTAGCTTTAATACTTCAAAAGTAACAAATATGTATGCTATGTTTCGAAGTTGTACGAAACTTACAACAACAATTAATATAACGAATGCAAATATTACAAATTATTCTTCTATGTTTTCTTATGCAGCAACAAAATCTAATTCTAAAATAACAGTAAACTATATTGCAGATGCAAGTTCTTTAGTTGATAGTATGATTGCAACTAAATCTTCTAATTCGAATGTAGTAAAAGGAATTCAAATATAAAAGCAAGGAAACTAAACCTTGCTTTTACTATATCTTCCTATATAACCCAATAACCTTACCAATAACATTTTTAATATTCTTGCCATCAGATATCTTAATAATTACATCAGAATCATCCATATATACAACAATATCATTAATATCAAAACTCTTTTGTCTCTGAATAATTAAAACATCATCTTTTAAAATATTTTTTGCAGATAAATCACTCTCCATAACATAAGCACAAAAATCTTTATTCTTAGGAACAAAAGAACAAGGAATCTCAAAAAAATCATTCCTGTTCAATAAAGGAACCCTTATAACACTGTCATAACCACTAACATATTCATTATCAACAAGCAATTCAATCGCACGATTCCTCTTAGTATCCCTTTTAATAACATTTTTTTCAAGCAACTTATTCAAATGAACCTGAACAGTAGCAGGAGAAGAAATACCCTTAATATTGCAAATTTCTCTAACAGTAGGAGGGTATCCATGAGAAGCAATAAACCTCTTAATACAATCAAGTATCTCACTTTGTTTTTCCGTTAATTTTACCATATAATCGCCTTTCTCTGCATATTATAACACATCCATTACATTCAAACAAATGTTTTGTACTCAAAAACTGTAAAATATGTAAAATACATCTTTTTTTTATCAAAAATATTTGGTAAAATGTAATAGAGGTAATATATATGGACAAAGAAATAATTGCAAATATTAAAAGCTTAGCAATAGATATGATATCAGAAGCAGGAAATGGGTATCCAGGTATCTCACTAGGAGCAGCACCCATTTTATATACATTATACAGTAAACACATGAACATAAGTACAAGCGACACAAAATGGCTAAACAGAGACAAATTCGTAATGTCAGCAGGATGTGGATCAGCTTTACTATATGCAACACTATTTTATGCTGGCTATGATTTATTAATAGATGACTTAAAAAAATATAGAAAACTAGACTCTAAAACACCAGGTTTTCCTGAATACGGTAGAACAGATGGAGTAGATGCAAGTACAGGAATGCCAGGAAGTGGATTTGGAACTGCAGTAGGAATGGCGTTAGCTGAAAAAATCCTTGAAACAAAATACATCATCCCATCATCAACAAGAATTGAAAGAGACAGATCTTTAATAAACTATAAAGTATATGCCCTTTGTACAGAAACAGATATGATGGAAGGAATAACAAACGAAGCAGCAAGCCTAGCAGGAAATTTAAACCTAGACAACCTAATAGTACTATATGATTCAAACAACATAACAATAGATGGCGATACATCAATTACATTCACAGAAAAAGTTTTAGACAAATTCAAAGCCTTAGGATGGTATACAGATTCCGTAAAAAACGGTAACGATCTTTCTTTAATAGATAAAGCAATTGACAAAGCAAAAAGCTCAGGCATGCCAGCTATAATAGAAATAAAAACAGTCCTAGGAGATGGATCATTACTAGCAGGATCTAAAGAAATATATAATAAACCATTAGAAAATAAAGACATAGAACAACTAAAACAAAAACTAGAATTACCACAAGAAAAATTTTATGTAAACGATGAAGCAGTAAAAGACTTCAGAAAACGTTTATTAGATAGAAGCAGTTACAAATATGAAGAATGGTCACATAACTATAAACTATATGTAGATGAAGTATTAAAAGGCGATAGAAGAAGAATTGACTATCTATTCAAAAATGAAGTAAATGTAGATTTATTAAGACTATATTGGGACTTAGATATAAACAGTAAAGTTGAACTAAGAATAAGTAACCAAATGGTTATCGATAAAATATCATCAGTATTAACTAACTTCATAGGAGGAAGTGCCGATTTAGCAAGTGAAACATACACAAAAATAGGTAAAAGTATAGCTGTAACAGATGGAAGATATAACGGAAAAAATATATGTTTTGGAAACAGAGAAAATGCAATGGGAGCAATACTAAACGGACTTGCTCTTAGTGGATTTAGACCATTTGGATCAACATATCTAGCACTAAGTGATTATGTAAAACCACAAATAAGGCAGTCAGCTTTAATGCATTTGCCAGTAACATATATCTTTACACATGATAGTATCACATCAAATGGAGAAGGACCAATGTATCAACCAGTCGAACAATTAGCAACCCTAAGATCAATACCAAACTTAAACGTTTTTAGACCAGCTGATGTAAAAGAACTAATTGGATGTTGGAACATAATACTAAATACGAACGATGCTCCAAGTGCTCTAATAGTAAGTAAAAACCCTACAGCTATAATACCATCATCAGATGCCGGAATGTGCGGAAGAGGAGCATATATAGTAAGAAGAGAAGAAAAATTGCACGGCATTATAATCGCAACCGGATCAGATGTGCATATGGCTCTAGTTCTAGCAAACGACTTATACAACAAATATAAACTAGACCTAAGAGTTGTAAGTATGCCATGCATGGAAATATATAACATGCAACCACAAAAATATAAAGATTTGTTAATACCAAAAGGCTATAGAGTATTTGTTTTAGAATCAGGATCAAGCTTTGGATGGCATCAATTCGTATACGACGACAGTTACCTATTAACAATAGATGAATTCGGAACAAGTGCTTCAAAAGGAGACATAGAAAAGTATGTAAAATACGATTTTATGACCCTAAGAGAACGAATTTTAGATAAATTTACGAAAAAATGAAAAAATTTTCATTTTTTTTCATGAAAAAAAAGGTTTTTTTAAATTTTTGTCGTATAGTATATATAGAGGGAGTTTGATTTATTATGTTTTCAAGTACTGAATTACAAGAAATAAGAAACAGTGTTGATATAGTAGATGTTGTTTCTTCATACTTAAATTTAACCGCACACGGAAAAAATTATTTTGGTGTTTGCCCATTTCATGATGACCATTCACCCAGTATGTGTGTATCAAAAGAAAAACAAATCTATACATGCTTTGTATGTGGAGCAACTGGAAACGTTTTTCAATTCATAAAAGAATATGAAAACATAAGTTTTGCCGAAGCAGTAAAAAAAGTCGCAACCATAGGTGGTATCGAAGTAAAAATAGATGAAATGAAGCCACTAAAAAAAGAAAGTGTCTTATATGATATCTATAATTTAACAAATAAATTATACCAATTAAATCTAAATACAACCAAAGGTATATCTGCCAAAGAATACCTAAAAAATAGAGGAATAAATGATGAAACCATAAAAGAATTTGGAATAGGTTTATCACTAATAAAAGGTAATATCTATGAAGCCTTAATAAAAAAAGGATTTGATAATAAGGATATATTAAAAAGTGGACTAGCTACTGAAAACGGTTATGACCTATATAGAAATAGAATAATGTTTCCCCTATGGGATTTAAATGGCAAAGTAGTAGGTTTTAGTGGAAGAATATTTAATGGTGAAGATGCACCAAAATATATAAATAGTAGAGAAACAGAAATATTTAAAAAAGGTGAATTATTATACAATTATCATAGAGCCAGAAATGAATGTCGAAGAAAAAATGAAGTAATTATTATGGAAGGATTTATGGATGTAATAAGTGCCTATACCCATGGTATAACCAATGTTGTTGCCGCAATGGGAACAGCAATAACAAGCTCTAATGCACATCTAATAAGTCGTATGGCCAAAAATATTATTTTATGTTTTGATGGCGATGATGCCGGAATAATGGCAGCAAATGCCTGCACAAATGAATTATTAAAATTAGATGTATTCCCAAGTATAGTAGTACTAGATAAAACAAAAGGAAAAGATCCTGATGAATACATAAAAAATAATGGAGTAGAAGCATTTAAAGAAAAATTAAGTCATCCTTTAAGTGTTATGGAATTTAAAGAATTCTATAACAAAAGAGGAATTGATATGGGAGATAGTACATCTAAAACAGAGTATGTAAAAAAAATGATAATTGAAATAGACAATATAAAAGATCCTGTATTAAGAGAAGTAACAATAAGTAAATTATCTGATGAAACAAACCTAGGAGTAGACTTTCTTAAATCACAACTAAAAACAGAAGCTAAAGAAGAAAAACAAATTGAAGAAAAAAAAGAAGTAAATTTACAAAAGTATGAAAAAGCTGAAATTGACCTAATATACTATATGTTAAAAGACAGTAAAGTAATATTACAATATGAAGTAAAAAAAATCTATTTACCAACCGAAAAATATAGATTTTTAGTTAGACAGATTTGTGCCTTTTATCAAAAATATGGTAATATAGATGTTGCTGATTTTCTAACCTTTATTGAAGAAGACAAAGAAATGATAAAAGTGTTAGGTGAAATAACATCCCGTGATTTAAAAGAAACATATTCAAAAGAAGAAATAGAAGACTACATAAGATGTATTGATGAATATAATAGAAATTTAGAAATAAATAATTTAAAACAAAAAATGAAAGAATCAATTGATTATGCAGAAAAAATTGAACTTGCTAAAAAAATAGCATTTTTAAACGGTAAAGGAGAGTAATTATGAATGAAATAAAAACATTTGAAGAAAGAAAAGAAGAACTAGTAAAAAAAGGAAAAGTAAAAGGATTTATAACCTATGAAGAACTAGCAAATTCCTTAAAAGGGTTAGAACTAGATAGTGATGCTCTAGATGATTTATATAATACTTTTAATCTAAACAATATAGCAGTTATATCTGAAGAAGAAGATGATACATCAACAGATTCAGTAGATAAATTATTACTAGATGATAATGCAATAACAAAAAATTTAACAATTGATGATCCAGTTAGAATGTATTTAAAAGAAATTGGTCAAATAAAACTACTTTCTTTAGATGAAGAATTAAAACTTGCAGATCGTATTATGGAAGGCGATGAAGAAGCCAAAAGAACTCTTGCTGAATCAAATTTAAGACTTGTTGTAAGTATAGCAAAAAGATATGTTGGTAGAGGGATGTTATTTTTGGACTTAATCCAAGAAGGGAATATCGGTTTAATGAAAGCAGTTGAGAAATTTGATGTATCCAAAGGTTATAAATTTTCAACATATGCAACATGGTGGATTAGACAAGCTATAACAAGAGCAATTGCTGATCAAGCAAGAACAATAAGAGTACCAGTTCATATGGTAGAAACAATTAATAAATTAGCACGTATTCATAGACAATTAACGCTAGAATTAAATAGGGAACCATCAGAAGAAGAATTATCTAAAAAAATGAATTTACCAGTTGAAAGAATAAGAGAAATTTTAAAGATTAGTCAAGAACCGGTAAGTTTAGAAACACCAATTGGCGAAGAGGATGATTCACATTTAGGCGATTTTATTAAAGATGAACATAATATGAGTCCTGAAGATTATGCGACAAATGAATTATTAAAACAAGAAATATCAGAAGTTTTATTAACGCTAACAGAAAGAGAAGAAAAGGTTATTAAATTAAGATTTGGTCTAGAAGATGGCAAAAGTAGAACTCTTGAAGAAGTTGGTCAAATGTTTGGTGTAACAAGGGAAAGAATTAGACAAATAGAAGCTAAAGCATTAAGAAAATTAAGACATCCTTCAAGATCAAGAAAATTAAAGGATTACATGACAGACTAATGCTTTCAAAAAGATTATTAAAAGTAGCATCTCTCGTAGATACAAAAGAAATAATTGATATAGGTTGTGATCATGCCTTATTAGATATTTATTTGACAAATAAAAACTATAAATGTACAGCAATTGATAATAAGGAAACGGTATTAAATACTACATATAGTAATATAAAAGAGAGTAATTTATTGGGTAAAATAAATATTGTTTGTAGTAATGGTTTAGATAATTATAAAGTAAAAGGTATAGAAACTGTTATAATAGCAGGTATGGGAACAAATACTATTCTAGAAATATTAAAAAATAAAGAATTTGATAAAATTAATACTTTGATTATACAAAGTAATAATGATTTATATAAGTTAAGAAAAGAAGTATGTAAAAAATACTATATTGATAAAGAAGAAGTTATATTTGATAAAAAATACTATAATATTATCAGATTTAAAAAAGGTAAAAAAAGATATACTTGTTTTGATTACTATTTTGGGTTATATATGGATAATGACTATAAAAAATATTTATATAATAAATTGTATAAAACTTATAAGAATATTCCTTTAAAGAAAATAATAAAAAAAATTAAGTATAAAATTCTATTGATAAAATTAAAAGGAACTAGATAGAAAGTTCCTTTTTTTAAACAAAAAATGTGGGTCCATTTATTTCTTCTTTTTTTACATTTTTTACCTCTGAGACTTCTTCTTTATTAGAACTAATAGTCTTTGTTTTTTCTTCACTAACAGAATCTGTTTTCCTATTTACAGTACTTACAGAATCTGTTTTTCTAAACTCATTCATTACTCTAAACATTGTTTTTGCATTTTTAAATACTGGTGAAACCTGCTTAATTAACGGAATTGCTTGATTAGCTAAATTTAAAGCCTTTTGAGTTCCTGATAAAATAGAACCAAAATTGAATCCTTTAAATATACCAAATAAAGAGGGTCTAGTAGGCATGACCGGAATATATGGATAGTAGTTCATAAGTCTCCTTTCAAAATATTATATGTTTTAAAACAAAAATTCGTACATTTATTTCAAAAAGTATTTTAACTATTTTTAAAATATGGTATAATGAATTAGAAAGTAGAGGAATACTTATGAATAATGAGGGAAATATAGAAATACTTGAAGAAGAAAGCTCAAATAATTTAGATGATGTTTTAAAAAATAAAATAGGTAACAACGATAGTTTAAATGATGTTATTGCTAAAAATGCTAAAAACAGTAGTCCTGTAGAAGAACAACCAACACTTAAAAAAAAGAGCTTTTTAGATAAATTAAAACCAAAAATTAAGTTGCCAACTAAAGAATTTGTATTAAATCCAGAAACTGATAATGTTAGAACAGAAAAAAAATTAATGTACGAATACATTGCCAAAGATAAAGATGGCGAGATTATAAAAGACTATTTTGATGCTTATAGTGTAGCCGAAGTTAATGCTTATTTAGTATCAGAAGGCTTTAAAGTTTATAGTATCAAAACAAGCAAATATATTCAATCAATGTATGGAATATCATTTGGTGGAAATACCATTAAAATGGATGATCTAATATTCTTCTTAACCCAATTGTCAACTTACATAAAAGCTGGTATGTCATTAATTGATTCAATCCGTATATTAACAAGACAATACAAAAATAAAAATTATAAAAGAATATTTAAAAAATTAATGTATTCATTAACTATGGGGGATTCATTCAGTACTGCACTTGCTAAACAATCAGAAACTTTCCCAAAATTATTAATAAATATGGTTAAAACAGCTGAAATGACAGGTCAATTACCAGAAACATTGGATGACTTAGCAGAATATTATAGTTCAATTCAAAAAACAAAAAAACAAATTGTAAATGCTATGATCTATCCAACAATTGTTTTTGTATTCGCGATTGCTGTTATTGTATTTATTATGTTATATGTTGTTCCACAATTTACAGAAATCTATGCATCAATGGGTGTAAATATCCCATCATTTACAAGAATGGTTATGAATGTATCTAACTATTTAAAAAATAATGCCATAACTTTATTATTAATTATTATTGGTATACTAACAGTCTTACTAGTACTAATTAAGAATTTTAAAGGCGTTAGAAGAACATATCAATATATACTAATGCATATTCCAGTAATAAAAGATGTTATTATATATAGTGAAGTTGTAACTTTTAGTAAAACATTTGCTAGTTTACTTGCCAATAATGTATTTATAACTGATAGTATGGATATTTTAAGTAAATTATCTACTAATGAAATATATAAAGATTTAATATATAAAACAATAGAAAATTTAGGAAAAGGGGAAAAATTATCAATTGCATTTAAAAACCATTGGGCTTTTCCAATACCCGCTTATGAAATGCTTGTGACTGGTGAGAAAACTGGTCAATTACCAGAAATGATGGCCAAAGTTGCAGCATATTATCAAGAGGAACAAGAAAATATTGTTGCCAGATTAAAAACATTTATTGAACCAATTTTAATTGTTTTCTTAACTGTAATAGTTGGTATTATAATACTTTCAATAATTATCCCAATGTTTAGTATGTATGAATCAATGACACAATTATAGGGGGATTTATGATTTATGTTATATTATTTATATTTGGACTTGTATTTGGTTCATTCTACAATGTGGTAGGTTTAAGACTATCAAAAGGTGAGTCAATAGTTTTTCCGCCTTCACATTGTACGAATTGTAATCATAGACTTCATTTTTTTGATTTAATACCTTTATCTTCTTATTTGTTTTTAAAAGGAAAATGTAGGTATTGTTCTAAACATATTTCTATTAAATACCCTTTGTTTGAACTTTTAACAGCTATTCTATTTTGCACAAGCTATTTAAAATTTGGGTATAGCATAGAAACTATTATTTCAATTATCTTATGTTCAATGTTAGTAATAATTACAGTTTCTGATTTAGATTCATATATAATACCTGATAGTGTATTAATTATATGTTCAATTTTAATATTTGGTTTATACTTTTATGAATATAAAACCATACCATTAAATAATTTATTAAATGGCATAGCTAGTTTTATATTTATGTTTCTAATAAAAATGCTTGGTAATTTCATTTTAAAAAAAGAATCAATGGGGGATGGAGATATAAAATTAATGGCTGTAGTAGGAATGGTAATTGGTTTTAAGAAAGTAATTTTGAGTTTATTTTTAGCGTCATATTTAGGTTTACCATATGCTATATATATAATGGTTAAAAAGAATGTAAATCATGAATTACCTTTTGGACCATTTCTATCACTTGCATCATTAATATTGTTATTTGTTGATATTAAAATATTTTAAGATATAAAAAAGAGAGGTTTGTTGATAAAATGTTTGACCTAATACATACATACATACATGTATTACTAAAAAATAGAAAAAATAAAATTTTTGTTGATAACTATGGGACTAGAGAATATATAGATACTGGTCCTCTTTCTAGTGTTTCAAAAAATATAGAAGGAGGAAGTATATGAGAAAAAAATTTTTAATTTTTTCTATAGTATGTTTATTATTTTGTACATTAAGTTATACTTATTCATCATTTAAAAATACCATAGTGGGTAATATAAGTGGTAATATAAAAGACTGGGTTTTTAAAGTTAGTATAGATAATAGTACTAAATATGAAGATGGTTATAAATTACATTTAACAGGTACTAGTGGATCATTTAATATAAATATTAATACAGTAGGTGGAGCAAGTGGAGCAGACTATAGTATTGAATTAATAGGGGATAGCTCTATAAAATATTATACTGATTGTAACTATACAAAATTAATTGATAACAATATCTATAAAGGCAGTATTAACAGTAACACCAGTAATAGTGTTACAATAACAGATATTATAACAGTACCATGCAAAACAATTGAAACAGCACATAATCCTTATCCAAACTCACAAAGTAATGTTGTTTTAGGTGAATTTACATTTGAAAATGCAAAAAGTTAACCGTAATACTTGATTATGAAAACCAAGGTACAAGCTATGATTATTTTTATATATACAATTCTAGTACAGCAACAAGTAGTATAAATAATAACAAAAAATATGGCGGAAGTCCTAAAAAAACAGAAACAATAACAATAAATAGTAATTATATCAAAATAACATTTACAAGTAATAGTAGTAATAATAACTATTATGGATTAAAAGCTATAGTAATACCTAACTATTAAAAAAAGGGGATATTCTCAAAATATCTCCTTTTTACATAGCTATCGTTTCAATTGAATCATCAACAACAGTCTCAACATCTTCCTTAGTAGGAACAAAACCCTTTTCCGGTTCACTATCATCAAGCTCAACTAACTTCAAAACCTCTTCAATAGTTGTAATACCCTGAACAGCTTTAATTAAACCATCCTGCAATAAAGTATAAGTATCTTTATCCCTATAAACAAGATCACGCAAATCTTTTCTATCCAAATCATTATTTATAGCATCCTTGATTTCCTCGTTAATAAGCAAAACCTCATGAACAGCAATACGACCTCTATAACCATGATTACAAGCATCGCAACCCTTTTTATCCCAAATCTCATCAACATCATAATTTAATTCTTTCTTAATTAAATTCTTCTCATACTCAGTAGCTTTCCTCTTATATTTGCACTTATTACACAACTTTCTAGCAAGTTTCTGAGAAACAATAGCCGATAAAGAAGAAGAAAGTAAATATCTCTCAACACCCATATCACACAATCTCTCAATAGTAGTCAAAGCATCATTAGTATGAAGAGTAGACAAAACTAAGTGGCCAGTAATAGAAGCACGAACCGCAATCTTAGCAGTTTCCGTATCACGAATCTCACCAATCATAACAATATCTGGATCCTGTCTTAAAATAGACCTTAAAACATTAGCAAAGTCCAAACCAATCTCACTATTAGTCTGAACCTGATTAACACCCTCAATATCCATTTCAATAGGATCCTCAACCGTAATAATATTAATATTTTCCTGATTTAACTTATTCAAAATCGAATAAACAGTAGTAGACTTACCAGAACCAGTCGCACCAGTAACAAGAATTATACCATTAGGAGCAGTAATAGCTCTCTCAACCTTTTTCAAATTAGAATCAGTAAAACCAAGAGCCTCAATCCCAGAAACATGCTTACTATAATCAAGAATACGAATAACAACCTTCTCACCATTATTAGTAGGTAAAGAAGAAACACGCATATCAACAGCTTCTCCACCAATAGTTGCCTTAATCGCGCCATCTTGAGGTAATCTAGTTTCCGTAATATTCATACCAGATAATATCTTTATACGCGTTACCAAATTGTTTTTATAAGCATTAGGTACCTTAGCATAATCAATAAGCTCACCATCAATACGAATTCTAATCTTCATAAAATCTTCCCAAGGATCATAATGAATATCGCTCGCGCCCCTATTAGAAGCATCAACAAATATCTCATTTACAATATCAACAATTGGTACATTAGCAAAATCAAATTCTTTCATATTTTTTCCTCTTTTTTTCTTTTTAGTCTAGCATTTATGCCATTTTTATTATATAATAGATTTATGATAAATACAAGAGAATAGGAGAAGTTTATGAAGAAAAACGGTTTTATGTTAGCCGAAGTATTAATAGTATCAACTCTATTAATCGGCGTAATGGTATTTATGTATTCTCAAATAAGAACCCTTACCAACAACTATAGCAGAGCCTTTAAATATAACACAGTAGACGGATTATATGGTGCAAGACTAGTAGAAGAATTTTTATACACAGAAAATAACTATAAAAATATTAGTACCACCAAATTTGTAAATGAAAATGAAATTAACCAAAAAAAATATTTTGAAGCCCTTATAAATGAACTTGGAATATCTAAAATAGTAGTAACTAATAACACAGCAAATGTATATGATTTCCTTAAAAAAAATTATGACAACTCAGGAAGTTATATCGGAAATAAAGACTATTATGAATCATTTATATCATTTTCAACAACACTATCAAACGGTAACTATAATAGACATATCATAATAGCATACAACGATGATACTTACTGTGATTATGGAGTATGGAGGTAAACATGAAAAAAAATGGTTTTACAGTATTAGAATTAATAGTTTCATTCACTCTTGCTGCAACAATAGGCTTCTTTTTACTAAAAATTACAGTAATAATTAAAGACCTGTACACACTTGCTTATATAAAAACAAACATAATAAGTAAACAAGATATTATAACCGAAAGAATGTATGATGACTTTTTATATAATGATGTAAAAGTTGTATTAAAATGTGGTAAAAATTGCATAAGATTTATCTTTAGTGATAATACAGAAAAATTATTTAAAATCGAAGATGAAGAAACATTTAAATGGGGAGATTTCACAACCAAATTAAAAGATGGAAGTACCTTTAATAATATCAGTGTAAAAATATTAAATGATTTAAACACAACTAATCTAAAAGATTCAATCCTATCAATTAATATTCCCATAACAAATCCAAGCGTAAAAGATGAAGAATTTATAACCAATATAGTTGTACCATATAAAAGTAGAAATGTCCATATTTCAAATCTAAACTTTGAAGATGAAACATATGAATACTACATAGGCTTAAATAATCCTGGCGCAACATATTTAGACGTTGAATCAATCTTTATTGATCCAGGAGTATATGCTTACTATGGAGAAGATACATGTACCATGGAAAAAGTTGATTCAAACTATTATCAAAATTTAAAAGAAAGAATCAGAAAAGGCGAAAATGTAATCGAAGAAAGAAAATTAATCGGTGGAAGTTCATGTGATAATATAACAGTCAAAATAAACTATGGCGTATTAGAAGTTGATAGTAACAACGAATACAAAGTTGGAATCAAAAAAACAGCATCCACAAAAGAAAATCTAAATGGATCATCAGGTGAATATGACATTAATTATACACTAAACATAAATGGCGAGAACAAAGAACCACTATCTAGACACATAACAACCTTTAGAACATTAAACAGATTTAAGTATAACGGAACAATAGCAAATAACCAAAGTATTTATGAATTTACAGTTCCCGTAAGTGGCTACTATAAATTAGAAACATGGGGTGCAAGTGGACTTGGAAGCAAAACAGGATATGGAGCATATGCAACATCTACAGTAAGACTTAGAAAAGGTGAGAAATTATACATTTATGTAGGTCAAACAAATAATTCAATATTAGGAACGCCAAACTTTAACACTAACTATACTACTCATAACTTTACTGGTTATAGTGGTGGTGGATCAACAGATATTAGACTAATAAAAAATGATTTAAAATCCCGCATTTTAATTGCTGGAGGTGGAGGAAGTGGCCTAAATGAAGCAGGTGGTTATGGCTTAGAAGCAAATGCAGTATCCAGTTATACAGACTCAAAATTAACCGAAAAAAGCACAACAACATGTGCACCAGGTGGCGGTTATATCAAGCAAGATGAAGTAAGTTGTTCTGATAAAGCAAGTGGAGGAATTAGTTACATTAAACAAAAATTTACAATCAATAATATTGAAAGAGAAGTTGTAAATAACAATGAAAAATATAATGCCAAAACAATATCAGGAAATAATACTATGCCAAACCCTTACACAGGCGCAAGTTCAAACCATGGCAATGAAAGTGATGGTTATGCTATTATTACCTTTATTGGAGACAGATTAGAATAAAAGTAATAAAAAATGAAATAATACCATGTAAAAATCTAAATTTTAAAAATTTTAAATAATCAATTTTAAAAATATTAATTATTTGGGTATGAATAGCAAGGCCACCAAAAGAAAGAAGAAATGAAGAAATAGAAGCTTTAAGACATAAAGAAATATCTAAAACACTAATACTCTTTAATCCCTCTGTAAGTTCTATCAAACCAGATAAAATACTTTTATAACAAAAATTTATTGGTAATTTATTAAATATTGTTATAACAATTGAATAAGTTACTAATGTACCAAGAATAAGAAAAAGGGTACTCATAGTATCTTTGATTGCTTGAATAAGAACTTCGCCAAAAGGCTTAGAAGAAAAAGAGTAATTATTTATTTCATGTATTATGCCGTTTCTTCTTAAAAATAAGCCCAAAATAACATTAGTAAAATAATGACTAAAAAGAATTAAATAGCCAATCTTTGGACACTTTAAAAAATTAGAACTAAGTACAATTAAAATAAAAGCTGGATTTGCAAAATGGGAAAATAAAATTATTCTATCAGCATCATCTTTACTAATAGAACCATTATCAAGTAATTCCTTAGTGTACTTAGCGCTAGAGGGAAAACCACTAATCATACTCATAAAAAAAATAAGAAAACAATTAGGATTAATATTAAACAATTTAGAAAATCCTTTACTAAGAAAACTAAAAGAAAAATTATAATTAATTATAAATTTAGAAATAATTAAAAAAGGAAATAATGAAGGAAGTAAATTATTCTTCCAGACATCAAAAGAAATAATAATATTACTAGAAATATCTTTTGAATATAAAAAAATTAAAACCGATAAAAAAATCAAAAATAAAAATTTCAACAAATTTTTCATACATTCACCATTAAAACATATTAAGGAGGTAAAAAAATATGCTTAAAAATATATTAAAAAAAATAGGTCGAATAATCCTAAGTAATCTTAGTTTTATAATAGCATTTATACTATTATTGTTTGTTTTCACATTTGAATTCCCATACACAATTGCATCACCTGGGAAAATAATTAATATTAAAGATAGAATAAAAGTTGAAAATGCGAGTACAATAAGTGGTAGTTACAACATGACATATGTTGAAACAAGAAAAGTAACTATACCAACACTTTTAATATCTTACTTCAATAAATCATGGGATGTTTATAAAAACAGTGAATTTATAGGTGAAAATGTAACAAAATATGAAAATGATTTAAGTGGTAAAATCGCACTAAAGGAAAGTAATGATAATGCTATAATAAATGCCTACGGAGAAGCTGGACTAGAAGTTATAGTAAAAGCTGAAAGAGTATGTGTAATTGGTATATATGATCTTGATAAAACAGATCTTAAAATTGGCGATGAAATTATTTCTGTTGATGGTGTGAAAGTAGAATCAGCAAGTCATTTAAGTAAATTATCAAATATCTATTCAGATGGAGATAAAGTAAATTTTGAAGTAATTTCAAATGGTAAAAAATATAATAGATATGCATATGTATATACAATTGATGATAAAAAAGTATTTGGTATATATGTTGTATTAAACAAGGACTTAGAATATTCACCAAAAATAGAATTTAATTTTTCTAAAAATGAATATGGATCATCAGCTGGACTAATAGAAGCACTATATATATATGATTCTTTAATAGAAAAAGATTTAAGTAATGGCTTAAAAATAACTGGCACAGGATCTGTTGATGTAAATGGTAACGTTATTGAAATAGAAGGCATAAAATATAAATTAGAAGGTGCTGTAAAAGATAAAGCAGATGTATTTTTTGTTCCTGAAGCTAATTACGAAGAAGCAAAAAAAATAGCAGATGAAAAAAAATATACAATAAAACTAGTACCAGTAGCAACATTTCAAGACGCCATATTTTATCTATATAATTACAAGTAAAAAAAATACAATTTCAATTTGACAGTTTTTCCTGAAGTAGTATAATGTAAGTACGTTGGTTAAAAAAGGTACCAATTAAGGGGGTTATACTATGAAAGGAACTTATATATTTGATTATGTAAACGAAAATGAATTTAAAAAATTAGAAAGATCATTAAAAAAATATAATATGTTAGCATATAAAAAATTATATTTTGATTATTACCCAGAATTAAAAGAAGGTAATTTCTTAGGTAAATTAATATCAACAAATAAAAAAAATAATACTGAAACATATGAATTAAAGTTACCTACAGATCCAACTTTTGCAAAAGTTCATGGCGATATTAAATTATATTATGTCGTTTACAAAGAAATAAAAACAGTTATGTTAGATAAATTGGTGCCAGAAGATATTTTATCAGAAGGGCACCAATCAGAATTAATTACTTATAAAGGTGTAATGGTAAGTAAGGAACATTCTGATAAAGATATATTTAAAATCAATTTATTAGGTTTATTAGATAATAACAAGTAAATGCTTGTTTTTTTCTTTAAAAAAATGATATTATTTAAATATGGAGGACAAAATATATACATTTGATCATGCAAATGAATTAAAAAAAATAGAAAAAAACCAAAAACTAACCCCTTGTTTTTTGTTGAAAAAAATGCTATACTTACAAAGTACGAAGTTGGAGGAAGTATATGAAGAAAAACAAAGTACAAGAACCCAAAAGTCCATGGCTTAATTTTTATGATGACAAGCCAAAACATTTAAATTATTTTGATGGTTCAATATATGAGTATTTAGAAGCAACATCCAGGATGCATGCTAATTTGGATGCTTATGAATATTATGGAAAAATTGTTAATTACAAAAAGTTTTTAATAGAAATAGAAGAAGTTGCAAAAGCTCTTAAAATGCAAGGTGTAAAAGAAGATGATCGAGTAACCATTTGTATGCCTAATACACCTCAGGGAATATTAATGTTTTATGCGGTAAATAAAATAGGAGCAATTGCCAATATGGTTCATCCGTTATCGAGTGAAACAGAAATAGAATTTTATTTGAACAAATCAAATAGTAAGTATATTTTAACAATTGATTTACTATATAATAAAGTTTTAAGTGTAATTGATAATACTAATGCTGAAAAAATAATTGTTACTAAAGTTAGTGATCGTATGAGTAAAAGAGTAGGGCTACTATACTGGGTATCAAAAGGAAGAAAGAATAAAAAAGTAAAATTAAGACCATGTGATTTAACTTGGAATGATTTTATAAACAAAGGTAAATCATACATTGGAGAAACACTTGTAAGAAGAGATCCTAATAGTGAAGCTGTTATTTTATATAGTGGTGGAACTACAGGTGATCCTAAAGGTATCTTACTTTCAAATCTTAATTTTAATGCTCTTGCTTTACAAGCAAAAGTAATGGCAACTCCAAATGCTCCTGGTGATTCAATCCTATCAATAATGCCAATATTTCATGGTTTTGGTTTAGGTGTCTGCATTCATACAACTTTATGTATTGGTATGAAATGTATTTTAATACCAAGTTTTAGTTCTAAAAAGTTTGGTGATTTGATTAAAAAATATAAACCTAATTTTTTAGTTGGTGTGCCAACATTATTTTCTGCTTTAATTAGTAATAAAAAAATGAATAAGCAAGATCTATCATTTATTAAAAATATCGTTTGTGGTGGTGATCAATTACAACCTGACTTAAGAAGAAGTTTAGAAAACTTTTTGATTAAACATGGTACAAATGCTAAGGTAAAAGAAGGATATGGTTTAACTGAAAGTACAGCTGCTGTATGTTTAACATTAGATGATTATATGAGACCTGGTTCTATTGGTGTGCCATTTCCGGATACCTATTTTAAAATAGTTTCACCAAATACACATGATGAAGTACCATATGGTGAAGATGGCGAAATATGTATAAATGGGCCAACTGTTATGATGGGATATTTAGATAACGCATCTGAAACAATTAATACTTTAAGAGTTCATGAAGATGGCAAATTATGGCTTCATACTGGTGATATTGCCTCAATGGATTCTGATGGTTTTGTATATTTTAAACAAAGATTAAAAAGAGTTATTGTATCAAGTGGTTATAATATATATCCTTCATATGTAGAAAGAGTTATAAATAGTCATCCTTCAGTATTAACATCAACAGTTATTGGTATAAAGCATCCATATAAGGTTCAAGTCGCGAAAGCCTTTATCGTTTTAAAAGAAGGTGTTAAACCTAATAATGAAACAAAAAATGATATTTATGAGTATTGTTTAAAAAATATTGCTAGGTATTCAATGCCTTATGAGTTTGAATATAGGGAAACATTACCAACTACAAAGGTTGGAAAGATTGCTTATAGAGAACTTGAAAAAGAAGAAGAAAACAAGGGAAAATAATTCCCTTATGCCCATATAGTTAAGTGGTATAACAAAGCCATGGTAAGGCTTAGTTCGCAGTCCGATTCTGCGTGTGGGCACCATTTTGCTTATAATAAAAGTTTAGAATTATTTTTCTAAACTTTTTACTACATATTAACTGAATGGTTAAATTCTAAAAGGAGTTAAGATATGGAAATACTAATATATTATTTTATTGCAATTAATATATTAACTTTTATAATATTTGGTTTAGATAAACTAAAAGCAATTCATGGTAAGATGCGTATAAGTGTAAAAACATTATTAAGTTTATGTATTTTTGGTGGTTCAATTGGTGGATTAATGGGAATGTACATATTTAGGCATAAGACTTTGGTTAGATGTTTTACATTAGGGATCCCAATAATTTTGGTATTTCAGATAATAATTATTTTTATTTTAAATATATAAAAGATGCAAGAAAAAGATTATGTAAGGTGATTACAACTATTTCTTGCATCTATTTAGATTATACCAAATATTAGTAAAATAGACAATATTAAATTAACCAAAAGTTTTAAAAATAATAAACCGTTGGTTGACTAAAATAAAATTATCTGATATTATAATAATGATGATGATGAAAGATGAATGAATATTTAATACTAATTATAACTTTAAGTGCATTATTAATAATTTATACAATATATATTATTGTAAATGAAAATAAAGATCAAACTGAATGGGGAAAATATACCAAATTATTAAAAAAACAAAAAAGAATAATTAAATTTAAAAAAATTACGTTGTTTTTAATGGAGAAATTTAAATGAAAATAATATTGTGTTTGCTATGTATAATTGGTGTTGTATATGTTTTTATATTTTTTAAAAGAAGAAAAGAATATATAAATTATAATAAAATAATAAATGAATTAGATAAAGAAATGATTAAAAATAAAAAGAAAATAGAAGATAATAAAAAAATAATTAGAGATTTAGATAAAAGAATAAACA
>CAKPJE010000011.1 GCA_934162555.1 uncultured Bacilli bacterium
TACTATTACTGTAAGTGCCGCAAATAAAATACTTATTAAATGGCTTAAAACTATTCCTGTTAGACCTATGGTCAAATATTTCCAATTGTTTTCATTATTATATATAATTTCATATAGGCCTAAGATTACAAATGGCCAAAATATAAATGTCATTGTTTCTCCTAATGCTGCTCTAACCCACATGTCTGTTATTCGATATGAACTCATTAAATAGAGAATTGTAACTAAGGTTGCTGATTTTTGGGAATGAGTTATTTTTTTTATACAAAAATACATTGATAATGTTATTAATATTGTTATAATTCCAAGAGATATTTTGTATGATAAAATTGTACTTAGTCCTAGTAAATGAATAAATGCTGGAAAATATAGGAAAAAATCGGGATAAAATATTCCACTTGCATAGCCATAGTTGTTTAAATAGCCTGGGTATATTAAAACTGGGAATGTACCATTTTTTAAGCCTTCCGTTAATCCTTCAATTCTTGAAAGGTGAAAGCTAATGTCATGTCCTATAAAAATTCCGTTAAAAAATAAGGGGCAAAGGGACAAAACTATAAAGATAATTAATAATATTATATATTTTTTGTTTTTCATATTTTTCCTTCTTTATTTACATATTTTTACAATATTTTCAAATGATGTTATTTTTTGATTTTATTACTTTTTTTCTAATAATTCAAGATATTCTTTGGGAGTGTCTATTTCCAATTCTAAATTTTCTTTTGTTATTGGATGGATAAATTCTAGTTTTTGTGCTGTTAGACACATTTTTTTAATTGGATTATATTTTGAGCCATACTTTACATCTCCTACTATTGGATGTTTAATATCTTGCATATGAACTCTTATTTGATTTTTTCTTCCTGTTAAGATTTGTATTTCTACCAATGAAAATTTGTTTTGTGTTTTTAATGGTTGATATTTAGTAAATGCAAACTTGCCTTTTTTGTCATTTGATGAATAAGTTAATAATGTTTTTGTTTCTTTTAGATAACTTTTAATTTCTCCTGATTTTTCTACTTTACCTTCTAGGAGTGCAACATAGTATCTTTTTACTTCATCCCAATTATTTTGTAATGTTTCTTTTATTTCTTGGGATTTTGCAAATATTACTAAGCCACTTGTTTCTTTATCGAGTCTATGAACAATAAAAATTCTATTATTTTTATGTTTCTTTTGTTCATATGTTAAAACTTCATGATACAGTGTTCTTAGTTTTGCTTTTTCAGTTGCGATTGTTAATAAATTATGTGGCTTATTCACAACTATTAAATACTTATCTTCATATACTATTTTTAATTTTTGCATATTTTCACGTCCTTAAATATTTTATCACAATTTAATAAAAGAACGAATAATTTTCGTTCTAATTTTTGTATATTTTAAATATTACTTGGTACATTGTTTCCAAATCAAATTCTTCTGTTTCGATTTTATAGCCATAACTTTCTATTATATCATTACAATCTCTAATTATTTTTATAACATCACGCATTTGACGTGGTCCTTGTTCTTCTGGCATCGTTGGTGTTGGTTCTTCATCTTCTTCGATAAATTCTACTTCATCATCATTTATCTCTTCACCAGCAAAGTCATTATGAATTATTGGATTGAAATTGTTAAAATCAAATTCTGGTTCTTTTGGTTCTTCAATAGGTTTTGGTTTCTCAACAGTTTTTGCCTCTTCAGTAGGCTTTGGTACCTCAATTTTTTCTACTGATGGTACAACTGTTTTTTCTATTGGTTCCTCAATTTGATCAATCTTCATTTCAGGTAATTCTTCAACTGTTTCTAGTTTAGGTTCTTCTTTTTTTGGTTCCTCTTTTTGAGTAACTGTTTCTATTTCATCTATATTAAAATTCATTGGAGATGATATAGTAGAAGTTAAATTAGTAGTATTTGGTTCTACTTTTGGTTCTTCCTTGATTTCAGTTTCTTCTTCTGGAGGGAAAAAATTAAAGAATTTATGGGTTGTAGGTTGATTTTCTGGTACTTCTGTAGATGTTTCTTCAACTTTAAGATTATCTTTTGTTTCGTTCATTGGTACTACCTCATTAACACCTGGGGTAGAATTTGGTTTTAACAAATCTTCTATATTTACAGGTGGCTTTTCTTTAAATATTTCTTCGGATTTTTCTTCTATTTTATTTACATCAACAAAACTTGGATTTACTGTTGTCTCCGGATTTTTAATTGTTTCTTCTTTGTTTTCTATTATTAAATTGTTATTTGGTACATTAATGTTTTTATCCATTTCAATCATTTCCCCTTTTTCTTCTACTATTTTTGCGATTTCTTTATCAGCTTGTCTAACTGTTAATCTTTCATTAATTATTTTATTTAACATTCTTTTTTGATCTTTTTTGTCATATAGTTTTAAAAGTGATCTTGCGTGACGTTCAGAAATTTTATTATTTAATAAAGCATTTTTTACTTCATCATCCAATTTCAATAATCTTATTTTATTTGCAATTGTTGATTGCTGTTTTCCTAACTGTTTAGATAACTCAGCTTGGGTTATATCACCTATTTGTAATATTTTTTCATAGGACATACCTTCTTCTATTGGTGATAGTTCTTTTCTTTGGATGTTTTCAATTAAGGCAAGTTCAGCTGTTTTTTTATCATCAGCTTCAATTACTATTGCCGGTATTTCTTTCAATCCTAATGATTTGCAAGCTTTAAATCTTCTTTCGCCTGCTATTATTTCAAACTTATCACCTAATCTTCTTACTGTTATTGGATTTATAATTCCGTGTTTATTTATTGAGTTCGCTAATTCATCGATATTTTCATCATCAAAGACTATTCTTGGTTGCATCCTATTAGGTAATATACGTTCTATATTAATGTTGGTGATTCTTTTTTCATCCATATGACAACTCCTATATTCTAATACATTTATATCATACTACAAAAAAAATAAAAATTCAACCTTTTGGGAAATATTTTGGGAAATATTTTATTTTAATATTTTTAAAGTTTGGGAAATAATTTCTAACTTTTTAAATTCCTATATAAAATAAGGTTTTTTTATTTAATTATTTCCCGGGAAATAAAAAGCTTATAGTGGTTTTGCTTTGATAGCACTATAAGCTCTTGGATATTTTTGGGGTGTTGAATTGATTTTTTGAAACTTTATTAACTTTCTTTCGCTTTCTTCAAAAGGAAGTTTAAAATCTATTTCTTCTATTTTTTTTACTTGTAATTCTTTTTCATGATTAAATGATTCTATTTGATTGCCTTTCATTGCGACAAAAAATTTATTTATTTTTACTAATCTAATTGAACACTCTAATAGAACACTTAAACTTGCTACTGCTCTTGCAGTTACTAAATCATATTTTTCTTCATTAATTCTTGAATAATCTTCTGCTCTTGTACATATTGCTTCGATATTCTTTAAGTTCAAATTATTTATTACTTCATTTAAAAAGATTATTCTTTTATTTAATGAGTCTACTAATGTAATTTTTAGATGAGGAAATGCTATTTTTAAGACTATTCCAGGAAAACCGGCCCCACTTCCAATATCGCATAAGGAATCTATTTCTTTAAGATTCACAATTTTATTTAATGTTAAACTATCATAAAAATGTTTTAAATAGAACTCTTTTTTATCTGTTATACCTGTTAAATTCATAACTTTGTTTTTTTCAATAACTAGATTATAGTATTGTTCTAACTGGTTTAATTGTTCTAAGGATAATTCTATATTTATTTTTTTTAATTCATCTATAAATTCATTTAATTCCATTTTGGTATTCCTTTTTAATATATATAGAAAGCAATGATATATCTATTGGATTAACACCACTTATTCTTAATGCTTGCGCTAGGGTAACTGGTCTTACCTCTTTTAATTTTTGTTTTGCTTCACTTGCTAGGTTAATTATCTTATCATAATCTATATCTGATGGTATTTTTTTTGATTCCAACTTATTATAATCTATTATTTCTTTATTTACTTTATTTATATAACCTTCATATTTTATATTAATTTCAACATTTTCTTCGATTTCTTTTTCATATTCATCTAAATTAACAAAATGCTTTATATTTTCCATTTTAATCTCAGGTCTTTTTAGTAAATCATATAATGATATACCATCTTTTAATGTTGATGAATTTACTTTTTCCAAATATTCTAAAACATCTTGTTTTGGAGTTATTTTATTTTTTCTCAAAAGGTTCATTAATTCTTGTTCTTTATTCTTTTTGCTCAAATATTTTTCATATCTTTCATCTGATATTAGTCCAATTTCTTTTCCTTTTGGAGTTAATCTTTCATCTGCATTATCACTTCTTAAAAGTAAGCGATACTCAGCTCTAGATGATAATAAACGATATGGGTCTTTTATACCTTTTGTTATTAAATCATCAATTAAAACACCAATATAAGCTTCATTTCTTTTTAAAATAAGCGGTTCTTTGTTTTCTAATTTTAAAGATGCATTTATTCCGGCCATTAAACCTTGACATGCTGCTTCTTCATAGCCCGATGTACCATTTATTTGACCTGCTGTGAATAGATTTTCAATTACTTTTGATTCTAGGTTAGCTTTCATTTGAGTTGGATAAATAGCATCATATTCTATTGCATATGCATATTTTAAAATTTTGGCATTTTCTAAGCCTGGTAATGAATGAACCATTTGCTCTTGAATTTCATATGGCATACTTGTTGAAAAACCTTGTAAATATATATCATCATAGTATAAACTTTCTGGTTCTAGAAATAATTGGTGTCTTTCTTTATCTTTAAAACGCATTACTTTATCCTCTATTGAAGGACAATATCTTGGCCCAACACCTGTTACATCATTTAAACCACCATACATACTTGATTTGTGGATATTTTCTTTAATTATTTCATGAGTTTTACTTGTTGTGTATGTTAAATGGCATGGTATTTGATTATCAACATCATAGTATACAATGTCGTCAAAACTAAATGTTAATGGATTTTTGTCTCCCTCTTCTAATTCTGTTTTTGAAAAATCAATTGTTTTTTTATCAATTCTTTGTGGAGTACCTGTTTTTAATCTTATTATTTTTAAACCATACTTTTTTAAATTATCACTTAAGAAATTACTTGGTTTTTCATAATGAGGGCCACTCCTTGTTCTTGTTGAGCCAATCATAATATCAGCTTTTAAGTATGTTCCTGTTGTTAATATTACTATTTCTGATTCTATTTCTGTACCATCTTCAAGTTTTGCTTTCTTACCGCTGTTTGCGATGCTTTCAACATATCCATGTCCTTCTGATTCTATTTCTGTACCATCTTCAAGTATAATTCCTTTTACTTTGTTTTCTTTGATTATTAAATCTTCAACCATTCCTTCTAGAATTGTTAAATTTTCTGTACTTTTAAGAGTTTTCAACATATTTTGTGGATATGTTATTTTATCTGCTTGAGCACGCAAAGCACGAACTGCTGGACCTTTGGCATTATTCAACATTTTTATTTGTAGTAAGGATTTATCAGCATTTCTACCCATTTCGCCACCTAAGGCATCTATTTCTCTTACTACTATTCCTTTTGCTGATCCACCAATTGATGGATTACATGGCATATCAGCTATATTTTTTATATTTGATGTTACAAGAAGAGTTTTATGGCCTTTTCTTGCTGATGCAAGTGATGCTTCACAGCCAGCATGGCCTCCTCCTACAACTATTATTTCATATTTCATTATTTCACTTCCCTACACAAAATCTTGAAAATAATTCATCTAGTAATTCTTCATCATAACTTTCGCCTAATATTTCGCCTAAACATGTCCAGATAGCTCTGATATCTATTTCTAGCATATCAACACTTGTTTGATGTACTTTAGATAATACTTCTTTTGTTAAATTTAAACTCTTTTTTAGTTTTGCTATTTGTTCTGGATTAGTTATGTAATTTAAGTCGGCTGTTTCTATTTGTTCTAGATTAAACATTTCAATTACTTTATTCTTTAATTCTTCAATTCCTTTTTTATTTTGAATGCTCATTTCAATTGGTTTGATATTTTCAGGAATTATTAATTTGTTGTCTAAATCTATTTTATTTACGCATACTATATGTGGTTTATTACTTATTTTTTCTAATAAATCAGCATCTTCCTTTGTAAATACATCATTATTATTTAACATATAGATTATTAAATCGGCTTTTTCAATCATTTGAATACTTTTATTAACACCAATTTGTTCTACTAAATTGTCTGATTCTCTTATTCCGGCTGTATCTATTAGATTTAAAGCAATACCATTTATTGTTATTTCTCCTTCAACAATATCTCTTGTTGTTCCTGCTATATCTGTTACAATTGCTTTTTCTTCTTCAAGTAAAGCATTTAATAAACTACTTTTTCCAACATTTGGTCTTCCTAGAATAAGCATATTTATACCATTTTTAATAATTGCACCATCTTTAGAATTCTTGATTGTTTGTTCTAGGATATTTTGAATTTCTTTCATTCCTGTTTCTATTTTTTCATTTGTCATTTCTTCGATATCATAATATTCAGGATAATCAATATTTACTTCAATATTTGTTATAATACCTGCTAGTAGATTTCTTATTTCTTTTATTTTGTTACTTGTATTTCCGTTTATTTTTTGCATTGCCATTGAACCCATTTTGGTTGTTTTGGCATTTATCATGTCCATTATGCCATCAGCTTCTACTAAATTTATTCTACCATTTAAAAATGCTCTTTTGGTAAATTCTCCTGGCTGGGCTTGCCTGCATCCATTTGTTAATAATAGTTCTAGTATTTTATTACTTGCAATTATACCACCGTGACAATTTATTTCTACTACATCTTCTTTAGTAAATGTTTTTGGTGCTTTCATAACCGAAACTAATACCTCATCTATTTTTTTGTCTTTATCAACAATAAAACCATAATTTATGGTGTGATCTTCAACTTTTGTTAAATCTTTTCCTTTAAATATTGAGTTTACAATGCTTATTGCTTCTTCTCCACTTACTCTAATTATTGATATTGCCCCTACTCCAAGTGCTGTTGCAAGTGCTGCAATTGTATCATTCATAGTTTACCTCCTTTTTTTCTAATGGTATTTTAGCACACACTTAAAAATAATACAAGAAAAAAAGACTTACTAGTCTATGTTTTCTTTATATTTGATTACAACATAACGGTTAGGTTCTTCACCTTCACTTATTGTTTCTAAGTTTTTATACTCACTTATTAATGTATGCACGATTCTTCTTTCATATGAATTCATTGGATCTAAATGAGCGTCTATTTTAGAGTTTAGTACTTCATTTGCAATTTTTGAAACTTCATATTTTAGATTTTTTATTTTTTTATTTTTATAATTTGCAATATCTACTGAAATTTTTACACTTCTATTAAATTTTCTAAATATAGCTTGTTTTATTATTGTTTGAATTGCGCTTAAATTTTTTCCATCTTTACCTATTAATATTGGGTTTACTTCTGAGTATATTGAAACGTTTAAGACATCATCAATATCACTTACTTTGGTTGTTATTTTTGATACTAGTGCATTACCAATATTTTGGATTATTTCTTTTATGTATTCAATTACTTCTGATTTTGGTAATACTGTTATTTCTATTTTATTTTTATTATCTTCAGATGGTTCTAGTTCTTTTACATCTATATATAGTTCTGTTTCATCTAGTTCTAGGGCTCTTAAACATTTTTGTAATGCTTCTTCGTATGTTCTTCCTTTATATTTATTTTGCATTTTGGACTCTCCTTTTAACAATTAGATTTTGAATTATTGTGAATGTACTGTTTGTTATCCAGTATAAACAAATTGCTGTTGACATAAAGATTGATGAGAAGCCTATTATTCCAACCATATATATTGGCATAAATTTCATCATGTTATCTTCTGTTCCGGTTGTTGCTGTTTTATTTAATTTAAATGAAAAATGCGTTACTAGAGTTACTAGGATTGGTAGTAATATATATAATAGATTAAGTGCTGATGCTCCATTTACTACATCTCCAAAGGCACTTGATGCTGTTTTACCTAAGTCTATAATATGTAAGAATTTTCCTTCAAAGATTGCTGGTAAACGATTCATTGCTTCATAAAACGATATTAAAAGTGGTATTTGAATTAAAGCGAATAAACAACTTGATAATGGATTAATGTTGTATTTTTTATATACCAACATCATTTCTTGACTTTTTTTCATCATTGACTCTTGGTCATTTTTGCCGGCATATTTTTTTTCTAATTTATCAAGTTCTGGTTTTGCTTTTGCTAAATTTTCTGATTGCATAGCCGTGCTATTAGTTAATGGATATAATAATAATCTAATTAATATTGTTATTATTATTAATGATATTCCATAATCTTTAACAATAAGTCCAACTTTTAATATTAACCAAGCTAATGGTTTTACAAAAACGCTTGTCCAAATTCCTTCATATTTTGTTTTAAATGGTGAGAATTCTTTACAAGTTGGATATTTGTTTAAATCAACTCCAGCTTCTTCATATTTTTTGATTGATTCCTCGTTTTCTGGTCTACATAATACATTTTCTACTAAACTTTGACCTGTTGTTGGATGTTTAATTATATTCCCATTTGTATCTTTTAATTGTTTAGTACATCCTGTTAATAGTAGAACTGCAAGTAATATTAATATTTTGCTTTTATTTTTCATTGGTTTCTCCTTCTATTATTTTTAGTTCTTCAAGAGCACTTAATAGCTTATTCTCGATGTAACTGTAACTGTAATTATTAATCGCTCCTTTAACTATTATAATACAATTGAAACCATTTTGGTAGTTTTTTTTGTCAATTATTGATTTTAAGCGTCTTTTTATTTTATTTCTTACAACAGCATTACCTACTTTTTTACTAACACTGATACCAAAGTGATATATATTTTCGTTTGTTCTTTCTATATATATATTAAATAACTCACCTTTTTTATATTTCCCAGTTGTAATAATACGTCTAAAATCTTCATTCTTTTTGACTATGTTAATTTTTTTCATGTTATCACCTCATATTAAAAAGTCACTGATATTTCAGTGAACTAATGTGAAAGAACTTTACGTCCCTTTCTTCTTCTACTATTTACTATTTTAGTTTTCATTCTAGCTAAAAATCCTTGTTTTTTGCTTCTTTTACGATTATTAGGTTGATATGTTCTTTTCATTTGGACACCTCCTTGTTAATATCTTTTTGGCTAAGACGTGAATAATATAACATAAATAAAAGTTATTTGCAAGATATCAACAAAAATTTTTGTGATATTTACTAATGTTTTGACACATATTAACAAAAATGTTAATAACTAAAATGTTAACAAAAATGCGTGTTAATAAAGTTATCAACAAATTTGTTAATAACTAAACTTTACATTATAAAACAACATAAAAACAATGTTAATAACTTGTTGATAACTTTTTTTTAAAAAACTTTTGCAAAAATGCTTTTTTTTTATGAGAAAATAAGTTAAAATATGGTTGTAAGTCGTTAAGGGTGGGTGATGAAAACATGAATTTAGAACAATTGTGGAATGCTGTACTTGAGAAAATGCGTGATTCACTCAATAGCATACATTATGATACTTGGTTTAAAGAAACAAAGATACATTCTATAGAAAATGGAGTTATCAACATTATTGTTCCTTTTCCGCTTCATAAAAAATATTTAAAAGAAAATTACAATGCTAAATTAGAGGAAATAATATATGAATTAACGAGTACTAATTTTGAAATAGCTTATTTTTTAGAAGATGAGATTAAAACTAAAGCTACTGAATGTGAACTTACTGAGGTTACAGAAGAAAAATTTGTTTCAAATTTAAATCCAAACTATACTTTTGATAACTTTATAGTAGGGGTTAGTAATAAATTCGCTCATGTTTCGGCACTTGCTATTGCTGATAGTCCAGGAATGATGTATAATCCACTTTTTATATATGGGCGTAGTGGGGTAGGAAAAACCCATTTAATGCATGCTATCGGAAATTATATAGTTAATACTTATCATAAAAATGTTTTATATGTTACTTGTGAACAATTTATCAACGATTTTGTTGAAATGAGTAAAAGTGCGAATAATTATGATAGAGTTTCTGAATTTAAGAAAAAATATAGAAAAATAGATGCCTTGTTAATAGATGATATCCAATTTCTAGAGTCTGCCATCAAATCACAACAAGAGTTTTTTAATATTTTCAATGAATTAACTACAAACAATAAACAAATAGTATTGTGTTCTGATAGGTCACCAGATGATTTAAGAAAACTAGAAGATCGTTTAAGGACAAGATTTACAAGTGGTCTACCTGTAGATATACAACCACCAGATTTTGAACTTAGATTAAATATAATTAAGAACAAAATTGTTGAAAAAGGTGTTGTTGTTAATATACCAGAAGATGTAATTGAATATATAGCTAGTAATTGTACATCTGATATAAGAAAACTAGAATGTTCATTAAATAGGGTACTTATGTACTCACTTATGAATGGTGGCGCTGAAATAACTTACGATTTTGCTATTGAAGCTTTAAAAAACTTCTTTGTTGTTACGGTTACTGATAAAAATAAAATAGAACAAGTACAACAGATTGTTGCAAATCAATATAACGTAAATGTTGAAGATTTAAAAAGCAAAAGAAGAAATAACACACTTGTTATACCAAGACAAGTTGCTATGTATATATGTAGGGTATTGCTTGATGAAAACTTAGAAAAAATAGGTATGGCATTTGGAGGAAAAAATCATGCTACAGTATGCCATGCTGTTGATAAAATTAAAAAAGAGATAGAAACAAATGAACAATTAAAAATTGCTATCAATAAAATCTATAATCAACTAGGAAATGTTAATAACTCAAGTTATTAACAAGTTATCAACAAGTTATCAACACTCAGTTTGACCTTATAAAATAAGGGAAAACATGAGTTATCAACAATATCAACATTAATAATAATAAAAATATATATAATAAATATTAATAATAGGGAGGTAAAAAATGAAATTTGCAATTAAACAAAATGTCTTAATGGAACATTTAAATTATGTAATAAGGGGGATATCAAACAAAAATTTAGTACCAATACTAAATTGTATAAAACTAGAACTAAATGAAGATGGCTTATATATGTTAAGTACTGATAATAATATTGCTATTAAAACACTTATAGACAGATCACTTATATTAAGTATAGATGAAAGTGGAAGTACAGTAGTAGCAGGAAGATTTATTTATGATATTATAAATAAGTTACCAAATACAATTATTAACATAGAAACAGATGATAGTGGAAAACTATATATATTTACAGAAAATTCTAAATTTTATTTAAACTGTAATGATGTAAATGAATTCCCAGAAATAGATTTAGAAGAAAATGATACTTGTATCAATATAAATAGTAATATATTTAGAAATATTATTAACCAAATATCATTTGCATCATCTACTCAAGAATCAAGACCTGCTTTAACAGGAATTGACTTTAATTTTGAAGGAAATAAACTTGTATGTACGGCAACAGATTCTTATAGACTTGCTAAAAAAGAGATAATATTAGATCAAACACTAGATAAAAATTATAATTTGATATTACCTACAAAAAATTTAAGAGAAATGGTACACTTATTACCAGATTCTGATGAAGCTGTAAGAATGTTTGTATTTGATAATAAAATAATCTTTAAAATTAACAATATAGTATTTTTAACAAGTGTTATAAATGCTACATTCCCAGATACTTCTAGATTAGTACCAAATGAATTTAAAGTATCTATAGTTGTTAATTTAAATGACTTTTATGGTGCAATTGATAGAGCATCTTTACTATCAAATAATGATGAAAAAAATACAATAAGGTTAGAAACAAACGGTGATGTTATGAAAATAACTTCAAATGTACCAGAAATAGGTATGGTAGATGAAAATATTAACATCAAAAATGAAATTAACTCTGATATTGTTATATCATTCAGTGCTCGTTATATGATGGAAGCAGTTAAAACATTTAATGCAGATGAAATAAATTTATTGTTTAACGGAGAATTATTACCTATAATAATTAAAAACCCTGGACAAGAAGATTTAACCCAATTAATTGTACCAATTAGGACATTTTAAGCGAAAAAATGAAAGAAATTTCATTTTTTTTTACATTTTTTTAAGTTTTCGACAAATATCAACAAATTTCGACAATCCTAGGTGCTAGTATAAAGCACATCATGTTTTTCATGAAATCTTAAAGGAGGGGGTTTTTATATGTTAGATACTTATGAAGTAACATCTGCAACATTTGCTGTTATTGCAATAAATGAAACATTATCGAGAGTTATTGAAAGAGAAAAAGAACTATTTATTAACAAATCAACTATAGATATAATCGAAGATAGTTGCAAATATTATGGTTGTACATATGAAGGAAGATGCGAAGGAACAAGAAATTTACTTAATTATTCCTATAAATTACCAATAATGATAGAAGAATCTAAATCACTTATTTTCTTCCCAACAGCATCACCAAAATTTGCAAAATGTTCATGGCTTTCACTACATGATATTGATAAGTTTTATAGACATGGTGAGAGTACACAAATTTTGTTTAAAAATGGCTATAGTTTGGTTATAGAATGTTCATTTGAAACAATTGAAAATCAATTAATGCGTGCAACAAGGTTGGATTGTGTTATGAAAGAAAGAAAAAACAAATAAAAATGAGGGCTATTCCTCATTTTTTGCTTTTATTTGAACTTAAAATGTGTTATAATGTAGTTGAGGTATAGGTATATTTGAAATATATAAAATGCCTAAAAATGGACAAATAAAGGAAAAGGCACAGAAATATGGTACTAAAAAATATTGAAATTGTTAATTTTCGCAATTACTCATATACAAATTTAAATTTTGATAATAAAATTAATATATTTTATGGTAATAATGCCCAAGGAAAAACGAATATATTGGAAGCAATTTATTTTTTAGGAATAACAAAATCACATCGAACAGCAGTTGATTTTGAACTTTTAAAAGAACAAAGTGATTTTTTTCGTGTTTCTGGTTCAATAAAAACGGATTATGATTATAATTTGCAAATAAATTATGAAAAAAATCGTAAAAAATGTTTTATTGATGGCAATAAACAAAGCAAAATAGAAAATTACATTGGAAAAATGAAAGTTATTATGTTTTGTCCAGAAGATTTAAATTTAATTAAAGGCTTACCTGTTGAAAGAAGAAATTATTTAGATATTCAAATTGAACAATTTTCCCTTATTGGTAATAAATACTATACAGTATTAAATGAATTCAACAATATTTTAAAAAAAAGAAATAACATTTTAAAAAACACTTCATCAGGATTAATGATTGATGATATGTATTTTGATGTTTTAACTCAGTTTTTAATTAACAAAATTGTTTATATCTATAAAAGTAGAAAAAAATATGTTGATAGATTAAATGATTTTATTGGTGATATTTATTTTAAACTAACTGGTTATAAAGAACTTAAAGTAGTTTATAAAACTGATATAGTATTAGATGAAAATTTGGAAAATAATTTAAAAGAAATGTTTAAGCAAAATAAAAGTAAAGAAATGATTGTTGGTTCAACTTTAATTGGACCACAAAAAGATGATATTTTATTTTTATTAAACGATAAAGAATTAAAGAAATATGGTTCACAAGGTCAACAAAGAATGGCAGTAATAGCTTTAAAAATGGCATCTATTGAGATATTGCGCAGATATGATAAAGTTACACCAATTCTTTTATTAGATGATGTTTTTAGTGAACTTGATTCTGAAAAAAGAAATAGTTTATTTGAATATATTTATGATAATGTCCAAACATTTATTACAACGACTGATTTAAGTAATTTAAATGAAGAATTGGTTAAATTAGCGCGTATATTTAATGTTGACAATGGGAATATAGTTGCTATAGGAGAGGTGATTAGAGATGGAAAATGAACAACATTACGGTGCTTCGGATATTCAAGTTCTTGAAGGCTTAGAAGCTGTAAGAAAAAGGCCTGGTATGTATATTGGTACAACTGATGTTAAAGGACTTCACCATTTAGTATGGGAAATTGTAGATAACTCTATAGATGAAGCACTTGCAGGTTATTGTACACATATCGAAGTTATAATTAACAAAGATAATTCAGTTACAGTTAAGGATGATGGTAGAGGAATACCTGTAGATATTCACCCAAAAACCAAAATATCTACTGTTGAAACTGTTTATACAGTTTTACATGCAGGAGGAAAATTTGGGGGTGGCGGATACAAAGTTTCTGGTGGATTACATGGTGTAGGTGCCAGTGTTGTAAATGCCTTAAGTAAATGGGTTGAAGTAAAAGTATATAAGAATGGTAAAATCTATTTTGTTAGATTTGAAAATGGTGGTCATATTGTTGAACCACTTAAAGTAATAGGTGATTGTGAAGAAAATAGAACAGGTACAACTGTTACATTTAAGCCAGACAGTGATATTTTTGATACTGATATATTTGATTATGACACTTTAAAAGTTAGAATTCGTGAGTTAGCATTTTTAAATAAAGGTTTAAGAATAACACTTCGTGATGATCGTGATATGGAAGATACTACTGGAGAAACATTTATGTACGAGGGTGGTATATCTGAGTATGTTAAATTTATTAATCAAAATAAAACACCTATTCATGATGATATAATACATTTAGAAGGTGAAGAAGATGGAGTTTTCTTTGAAGTAGCGATGCAATATAATACAAGTTATAATGCTAATATTTACTCATTTGTTAATAACATTAATACCCATGATGGAGGAACTCATGAAGAAGGTGTTAGAAGGGCTTTAACAAGAGTTATCAATAGTTATGCTAGGAAAGTTGGTTTATTAAAAGAAAAAGATGAAGCCTTAATAGGTGACGATGTTAAGGAAGGTCTTACAATGATTATTTCTTGTAAGCATCCAAATCCTCAATTTGAAGGTCAAACTAAGGGTAGACTTGGTAATTCTGAAGTTAGAAAACTTGCTGATAATGTTTTTTCTGAAGGTTTTGAGAGATTTTTGCTAGAAAACCCCACACAAGCTAAAATTATTGTCGAAAAGTGTATTATAGCATGTAGGGGTAGAAATGCGGCTAAGAGGGCCAGAGAAGTGGCTAGAAAGAGCGATTTAGCAATTAGTAACTTCTACGGAAAACTTGTTGATTGTAAGAGTAAAGATCATAGTGTATCAGAAATCTTTATAGTCGAGGGTGATTCAGCTGGTGGAAGTGCTAAAAAATGTCGTGATGCAATGACACAAGCTATACTTCCTTTGAGAGGAAAAATACTTAATGTTGAAAAAGCTAGATTAGATAAGGCTTTACAAAATGAAGAAATTAGAACAATTATAACGGCTTTTGGTACAGGAATTGGTGAAGATTTTGATATTACTAAACTTAGATATAATAAAATAATAATCATGACCGATGCCGATGTTGATGGTGCCCATATAAGAGTATTGTTGCTTACATTATTCTATAGATTCTTTAAGCCTATTGTAGAAGCAGGACATGTTTATGCTGCTCAACCTCCTTTGTTTAGAATAACGCATGGTAAGGTGCGCAAATATGTACTTGATGAAAATGAACTTCAAGAATATTTGAATTCTTTGGATGAAAAAGTAAGAGCAAGAGCTAGTATTGCTCGAATGAAAGGTTTAGGAGAGATGGATCCTCCTGAATTAAATGAAACTACTATGGATATTGAAAAAAGAACGTTACGTAGAATTACTGTTAATGATTGTATTGCTGCTGACGCTGCTTTTGAAAAACTAATGGGAGAAGATGTTGGACCTAGAAGACAGTTTATTGAAGAAAAAGCTGGTTATGTTCAAAATCTTGATATATAAGGGGGTGTATTATGGATAATGATATAATAAAAAATGATGAAGATATTAACACAGGTGTTGATAATTCAACTGAAGATATTGACAATAATGTTGATAATTCTTTAGATTCAGATGAAAATATATATGGTGGTACTTTTCATGAAAGAGATAGTTTATCTGAAAATAATATCGTTTCAGAGATTGAAAAATCTTTTCTTGATTATTCAATGAGTGTAATTGCATCTCGTGCTTTACCTGACTTAAGAGATGGTTTAAAGCCAGTTCATAGGAGAATTCTATGGTCAATGTTAGAGTGTGGTTATACTCCTGATAAACCACATAGAAAATCAGCTACTACAGTTGGTTATGTTATGGGACATTATCATCCACATGGTGATTCTTCTATATATGAAGCTATGGTAAGAATGGCACAAGACTTTTCTTATCGTGCACCTTTAGTTGATGGTCATGGTAACTTTGGTAATATTGATGGTGATGGTGCAGCAGCAATGCGTTACACTGAAGCAAGATTATCTAAGATTTCTCTTGAACTTTTAAGAGATATAAACAAAGATACTGTTAATATGGTACCGAATTTTGATGAGGAGTGGAAGGAACCACAAGTTTTACCATCTAGATTTCCTAATATTTTAGTAAATGGTACTATGGGTATTGCTGTTGGTATGGCAACTAATATACCTCCTCATAATTTAGGCGAGGTTATTGATGGTTGTGTCGCTTATATTGATAATCCAGATATTGATACTTTAGGTCTTATGCAATATATTAAGGGGCCTGATTTCCCAACGGGAGCTGTAATTTTAGGTAATTCTGGTATTAAGAAGGCTTATGATACAGGTAAAGGTACTATTACTATAAGAAGTAAGGCTTCAATTGAAGAAGTTGATGGACATAATGAGATTATTGTAACGGAAGTTCCTTATGGTGTTAATACTCTTGAACTTAAAACAAAACTTGCCGAACTTGTACACAACAAGACTATTGAAGGAATTGCTGATTATCATATTGATTTAAAAGATGGAGTTAAGATAATAATTACTCTTAAAAAAGAGGCTAACCCACAAGTTGTCTTGAATAATTTATATAAACATACTGATTTTCAAACTACTTATGGTATAACATTATTGATGCTTGATGGTTTAACTCCAAGAACTTTAGGTTTAAAAGATATCATTTCTAAATATATTGACTTTCAAAAGGAAGTAATTATTAGAAGAACAAGGTTTGATCTTAAAAAAGCTGAAGAAAGAGTCCATATTTTAGAAGGTTTAAAGATTGCTTTAGATAATATTGATGCTGTTATTAAGATAATTAGAGGTTCTAAAACTGATATAATTGCAAAGGAAAGATTAAATAAAGATTTTGGACTTGATGATATACAATCTAATGCTATTTTGGAAATGAAGTTAAGAAGATTAACTGGTATGGAAATAGATAAGGTATTAGATGAATTGAACGATTTATTGAAACTTATTGAAAAATATAGGGAAATACTTGGATCTGAACAAATGGTTTTAGATATTATTAAATCTGAAATGCTTGAAATTAAGGATAAATATGCTGATGAGAGAAGAACACATATTGATATGACTGCTATTGATTATATAGAGGATGAATCTTTAATTCCTGTTGAAGATATTATAGTTACTCTTACGAATAAAGGCTATATTAAACGTGTTAATTCTGATACTTACAAGATTCAAAATCGTGGTGGTGTAGGTATTAAGGGAATGACTACTAATGAAGAGGATTTTGCTGAACATATGCTTAATATGACAACACATGACTATGTTATGTTCTTTACAAATAAAGGTCGTGTATATCGTATGAAGGGTTATGAAGTACCTTTATATAGTCGTCAGTCAAAAGGATTACCTATTATTAATTTATTACCGCTTGCTAAAGATGAATATGTTAAGGCTATGACTGCTGTATCAAGTGATGAACAAAACAAATATCTTGTATTTTGTACGCAAAGTGGTGTTGTTAAAAGAACATCATTAAGTGAATTCGAGAATATTAGAACTAGTGGAAAGATTGCTATTACTTTAAAAGAAGATGATGAGTTAATTGCTGTTAAGAAGACTAATGGCTCTAATGAGGTAATGCTGGCAACTTCTGATGGACGTATGATTAGATTTGTTGAGAGTGAAATTCGTGTAATGGGACGTACTGCAGCAGGTGTTAGAGGCGTAAATGTTGATAACTCTAAATGTATTGGAATGGAAGTTTTTGATTCTGACCAACTTGTGTTGATAGTTACTGAAAATGGTTATGGTAAGAAGACAGATGTTTCTGAGTACCGTATGACACACAGGGGTAGTAAGGGTGTTAAGGCTCTTAATATTACTGAAAAAAATGGTCCTATTGTTTCATTTAAAGCTATTAAAGAAGATTGTGATTTAATGATAATTACTAATAGTGGAACTATTATTAGATTACCTTTGAACCAAGTTTCTCAAACTGGTCGTGTTGCTCAGGGAGTTAAATTAATCAACTTACGTGAAGATCAAAAGGTTGGTTCTGCTGAGATTGTTTCAAAAGAAGAAATTGAAGAGGATGTTTAAAATATCTTCTTTTTTTTTCTAAAATTAAGTTTTTATAGGGGGTATGTTGATAACTATATTTTAAAGCAGCATAAAAAGGGTATTAAATAGAGTTATATTTTCTGATTTTGTTGATAATTTTTCACATGAAACATAAAAGGTATATAATTTAAATTTTTTAGGTATTTGAATATATTAATAATTGTTAATAAAATTAATTAGATTTTAATATAATAAATCAATGTTCCACGTGGAACATGAGTGAAAAATATGTGTTTGGGAAATAAATTGTGTTGATGCTTACTAGAAACTACCTCAATATATATTAAAGATCTATGTTTCACGTGAAACATAGGAATAGAGGCATATAAAAAAGCTTAAATTGGGAAGAATATAGTTTTATTAATAAAACGACTTAAATTTTAGCATAGTGAATAATGTTTCACGTGAAACATAAGTATATAAATTAAAAAAATTTTAGGTAATTGAATATATTAATAATTGTTAATAAAATTAATTAGATTTTAATATAATAAATCAATGTTCCACGTGGAACATGAGT
>CAKPJE010000012.1 GCA_934162555.1 uncultured Bacilli bacterium
ATGATGATTCCTAGGCCTAATATTTTGAGGCTTGCTGAGGAGACGGGGTATAGTTTTCCTTCAGGTCATTCGATGGCAAGCGTTGCTTTTTATGGTTTTATTATTTATTTGATTTTGACTAGCGATATGAATAAATATTTAAAAATTGTATTTTCTAGTTTGCTTGTAATTTTAATTGTAGTTATAGGTTTTAGCCGTGTGTATTTGGGTGTTCATAATGCAAGTGATGTTATTGCGGGTTTTGCTTTAAGCACAGGTTTATTACTCGCTGATATTATGATTATGAAAAAGAGAGGATTGGTTAAATGAAGGCGTTAGTTACTGGAGCGAGTAGTGGGATTGGTAAAGATATAGCTATTTATTTGGACAGTTTGGGTTATGATTTGGTGTTAGTAGCAAGAAGTGAAGATAAATTAAAAGAAATATGTAAAGATTTAAAGAATGCTGAATATTATATTTGCGATTTAAGTAAAAGAGAAGAGTGTTTTGCACTTTATGAGAAATATAAAAATGCTGATATAGACAAAATTTACGAAGTATTAAAGAAAATAGAACTTAAAAATATAGTTTTCTTTAGGAGTACCAAATGATAAAAACATATAAAAAAACATTAAAAAATGGTTTAACTTTATTACTTGTTCCGGATGAAACTAAAAATACAACTTATTGTGAGCTAATAGTCAAATTTGGTGGAAGTATTAGAAAGTTTATGATGAACAATAAAAACTATGATATACCTTATGGTCTTGCACATTTACTCGAACACAATATTGTTGAAAATAGTATATATGGAAATTCTATTGATCATTTTAATAAATATCATACTATTTTTAATGCTTTGACAACTTATAATACAACTAGATTTTATTTTGAAAATGTTTATGATTTTTATGAAAGATTAGAAGAAATGATTAATATTGTTAATAAACCTTTATTTACAAATAAAATTAATACTATAAAAAAACCTATTTATGAAGAAATAAAGAGAAAGAATGATATTTATAATTATAATTATGTAAAAGTATTAAATGAATGTATATATAATAAAAACTACATAAATGTATTAGGTGATATTTCTGATGTAAAAAATATAACTAATAAAGAATAAAAGTTTATTCATAATGTATTTTATAAACCACAAAATCAAATATTAGCAATTTCTGGTAATTTTAATATAAATAAAACTATTCAAATTATTGAAAAATTATATAAAAGAAGTAAGAATATTAATTATAAAATTCTTGATTCTAAAGAAAAATATGAAGTTAATATAAAAGAGAAAACTGTTGTTGAACCTAAAATTAATGAACAGATTACAATTTCTTTTAAGATACCTTCTAAAAAATTTACTAAACTTGAGAAAATTAAATTAACATATTATTTGGAATTTTTCTTAAAATATAATTTTGATGATAATTCTGATAATTTTAAAGAAGTTACTTTGAAAAAATATTCTTTAACTAGTTTTAATAGAGAAATTGATAAAATATTTGATAATATGGTTATATTATCTATTAACCTTATGACAAAATATGTAGATGAATTTAAAAGTATTGTTTTAAATAGCATTAATAAGATGTATATTCCTTGTGAATATTTTGAACTTGAAAAAAGAATTACTTTAATTAACCAGATAAAAAATAGCAATAATGTCAACTACATATTTTATCAATATCTTACAAATTATTTATCTTTTAATTATGCTAAAGTAGAAAGTATAAAATTTATTAATGATTTAAATTATAATGAGTGTATTGAATTACTTAAAAGACTTGATTTTTCTAATTATACAATTGTAAAAGAAGTAAAGGAGTAAAATATGGATCAAGAAAGATTTGGAAAATTAATAAAAGAAATAAGAAAAAAGAATGGTTTAACACAAAATGATCTTGCCAATAAATATAATGTTACTTATCAAGCAGTTAGTAAATGGGAAAATGGTAAAAATATGCCTGATATGAGCTTGATAAAACAAATATCAGAAGATTTTAATGTTAGCTTAGATGATATGCTTGGTGTTCCTAAAAAGAAAAAAAATTATATTTGGATGGGTGCTATAGTTGTTTTAATTATAGTATTAGTGGCAATATTTATATGGCCATCTAATTTTAAATTTAAAACATTATCTTCTTCATGTGATAACTTTAATTTATCTGGTAGTATCTTTTATAACAAAAATAAATCAGCTATTCATATAACAAATATTGAATACTGTGGAGAAAGTGATAATACTGAATATATAAATATATCATGTGCTTTATATGAAAAAAATAAAAAAATTATAAATGAAATAAGTAAATGTGAAGATGGACATAATACTAAACTTTATGATTTTTTAAAAAATGTTGATATTGAAGTTTCATCTTATTCAAATATTTGTAAGGACTTTAATAATAATAGTTTGTATTTAGAAATAAATGCAACTGATAGTAAAAATAAAATAACAACATATAAAATACCACTAAACTTAAATGAAACTTGTACTAAATAGTAACTCAACTTATATTTTAGTTAATTCAACCTTTGCATTATTGTTTTTAAAATAATATTTTTTTATAATGATTATTGAAGGGAGAATTATATGAAAAAATACATTATTTATTTTATTTTAATTTTTATTTCTTCTTTAATTACTTTTGCTTTATGTAATAGGAATACTAAATTACCTATTCCAGAAGTTACAAGTGGTTTAAGAGGAAAATTTGGTATTGATAAAAATATTAACGAAGAAACAATTGATAAATATTTAGGAAGAGATGATACCGTTTATCGTGATATGCGAATGCTTAAAGATCCAGGAAATTATGAAGCTATTGGTGGTGATTCTTATTTATCAGGATTTATAAAAGGTTTTGAAGTTGTACCTTATCCATATTTAGTAAATGTAACAGGTTTACCTAGTGAAGTTGGAGATACTTATGTAGGTGATACTTTATTTACATTCGAAAATGGTATTTATAAACCTAATTATGAAGAATCTTTAGATATATTAGAATATTTGTTTCCTAAAGACAAAAACATTTTTCTAATTTGTGGTGGTGGAGGTTATGCTGGAATGACTAAAACAATGCTTACAAGTTTAGGATGGGATGAAAAGAAAATCTATAATATAGGGGGATTTTGGTATTACAATGGTAACAATAAAATAGATGTAAAAAATGGTTCGAGATATGATTTTTATAAAGTTTTATATCATGATATTGATTTTGGTAGTTTAACTAAAAAATGAAAAAAATATTAATATTTATACTTATTATTTTTACAGTTGGTTGTAGTAAAAATAATAATGAAAAAATTTATTTAGGAGAAAAATATTATGAAGAAAGTAAATTTATCGAAATTAGTAGTAATGATTTAAAAAAAGAAAATTATGTTGTTTATATTTATAATAATTATTGTTCTTTAAAAATACCTTGTGATACTATATTTAAAAAAGTCATGGATAAATATAACTTAACTTTTTTAAGTTTACCTTTTGAAGAAACAAAAAAAACTTTTATATATTCTAAAGTTAAATATGCTCCTTCTATTGTTGTAATAAGCTCTAATAAAATAGTTGCTTATTTAGATGTTAATAGTGATGAAGATTATAGTAAATACCAAAATGAAAAAGATTTTGAAAAATGGCTTAGCAAATATATATATTTAGAAAAAAAACAAAATTAATTTCATATATTTACTATAGGGGTGACTATGAACGAATTAAATAATACAGTAACAGCTGTTGGTAATTATAAAAGCATATCAACATCACTTACATCTAATACATCTGTAGTAAATATGATAGATGGTTTAACACTTACCAAAAATGCTGATAAAAAGAATTGGGGAAGTGGTAATTTAACTTATACTATTGAACTTGATAATCAAGCAGATGATTCTTATACAGATGTTAAAATTACAAATGTTGTTAATACTACTCTTGTTGATTTTGTAAATGGCAGTGTAAAAATTAATGATGTAGAAGCTACAACTGAAGAGGCTTCATATGATGAAGGAAGCCATACTTTAACTATTAATCTAAATGAAGTTGCAGCATCTTCAAGAACTACCGTCACGTTTCTCGTTGCGAAAAAGGCGTAACAAGTTCTTTGTTTTAAAAACGTGTGCATATTGTTACTATGATAACATAGAAATTCAAAGTAATTATGTAATGGTTATAAGTCCGTTAAATAAGTTTTCTAAAGATAATAATAGTTGTAGCACACCTTACTTTAGAATTTAAATCACTTTTGGTGATTTTTTCTTTATTAAAAATTATTAAAAAATTAATAAACTATTTAAAAATAAAATCATTTTTGTTAAAATATAAGTGAAAGAGGTAAGTATATGAAAAAAGCTGTTGCAATATATAATCCTAAGAGTGGGTTAGTTAAAAGAGTAAATCAAAATTTGAAGGATACAATAACAAAAATATTTAATGAGCATGATTATGATGTTCAAATAATAATAACTGAATATAAAGGACATGCTGAAGAGATAATGCCAACTTTAGATGATGATGTTGATTTAGTAATGTCTTTTGGTGGAGATGGAACATTTAATGAAGTAATAACGGGTAATGTTCAAAGAAAGAAAATGATTCCTATTGCGCATATTCCTTCGGGTACAGCAAATGATATTGGGACTATGTATGGTTATACAAGAAATATGCAAAACAATATTAGACTTGCTTTAGAGGGGGCAAGAAAAGATATTGATATATGTACAATAAATGGTGCACCATTTGTATATGTCGCTGGATATGGAAATTATACTGCTGTTTCTTATGAAACCAAAAGAGAATTAAAACAATATTTGGGTTATTTAGCATATATATTTAGGGCAGCAAAGGAAGTTTTTAAGAAACAAAAATTGCACCATATAACATACGAGGTAAATGGTGAAAAATATGAGGGTTTATTTTCTTTAGTTTTGATAACAAATGCAACTAGAGTAGGGGGAATAGATAATATATATGATGATGTAAAACTAAATGATAATAGATTTGAAGTATTATTTTGTAATTTATTAAAAAAAAGAGATATTTTAAGAACATTAGTTATGCTTGGAAGGGAAAAAATAAATAATGTCCCAGGATTATTCTTTTATAAAACTGATAACATAAAATTAACAATAACAGATCCTAAAGCATGGACTCTTGATGGTGAAAAATTTAAATTAAGAACAAATAGATATGAGATAAAAAATACTTACAAAGTACCAATTCAATTGCCAAAGAAAAATATTAATAAATTATTTATTCAAAAATAAAATCAGGGTAACCTGATTTTTTATAATATTTTATCTATTAGACCATATTCTAAAGCTTCATTTGAACTCATATAATTATCTCTATCGGTATCTTTTTCAATAATTTTGATACTTTTACCAGTATTATTAGATAAGATTTTATTAAGTTTATCTTTAGTTTTTAAAATATGTTCAGCAGCTATTTTTATTTCTGTTGCTTGTCCACTCGCGCCACCTAATGGTTGATGAATCATGACTTCACTATTAGGTAAAGCATATCTTTTCCCTTTGGTACCACTACTTAAAAGAAATGCTGCCATACTTGCACACATGCCAATACAAATAGTTGATACATTACTTTTAATAAAATTCATTGTATCATAAATAGCCATACCTGCAGTAACACTTCCGCCTGGTGAATTAATATATAAACTAATGTCATTATGATTAAGGGAATCTAAATATAAAAGTTCACCAATAATAATATTACTAACATTATCATCGATTTCTCCACAAAGTAAAACAATTCTATCTTTTAAAAGTCTAGAATAAATATCATAGGCTCTTTCACCACCATAACATTTCTCAATAACGCTAGGTATTAAATTCATATTCACTCTCCTAATAATATAATAGAACAAAATTTGTAAAGTATTCAAAATATTATATGACAAAATACGAAAATCTGCTATAATATGTATAGGAGGCTAGAAAATGTCTAAACTAATAACAATTATGTATGATGGTAAAGAAAATAAATATCCTGTTGGTACAACTTTAGCTGAAATAAGTAAAGATTTTGAAAGAAATTATAAATATCCTATTTTAATTAGTGAAGTTGATAACAATTTAAGAGAATTAAGTGATGAAATGCTAAAGGGAGGTAGTGTTAAATTCTGTGATCGAACTACTAGTGTTGGATTATCGGTTTATGGAAGAACATTGCAGTTTATTTTAGTATATGCTTTAAGAAGAATTGAACCTAAGGCTCATTTAAGGATTGAAAATTCTATTGATAAGGGCTTTTATTGCGAAATTACAGGTGTTGATTTAAATAAAACATTAATAAATAATATAGAAAAAGAAATGAAAAAAATAGTTTCTGAAGACTGGGAAATAATTAAATTTAACGTTAGAAGATCGGATGCTATTGAATATTTTGCCAAAAGAAAAATGTATGATAAAGTGAATGTATTAAAATATATAAGTAATTCCTATATTAGTTTATATCGTATAGATGATGTATATGACTATTTTTATGGTCATTTGGGTAGTAGAACTGGTGTAATAGATGAGTTTAAAGTAAACTATATAAAAGATAAAGGTTTTGTTGTAAGTTACCCAACTATAGAAAATCCTGATGTAACACTTGATTATGTACATCATGAAATGTTATTTAATAAATTTTGTGATTATAAAAATTGGAGTAAAATGCTTGGGATTGAAAATGCATCAGATGTTAATAATTATGTAACTAATGGTGATTTTACAGATTTGATAAATTTATCAGAAACTTATTATGAAAGTCAGTTAAGTGATATTGCTAATAAGATATTCGTGAATAAAAAAATAAAAATTGTTTTAATTGCGGGTCCTTCATCTAGTGGTAAAACTACGACTGCTAAAAAATTAAGTATTTATTTACAAAGTAGAGGTTTAAAAACACATTATTTATCAACTGATGATTATTTTGTTGAGAGAGAAAATACACCTAAACATAAAGATGGAAGTTATGATTTTGAATGTGTAGAGGCAGTTGATGTAACATTATTTAATAAAACTTTATTAGATTTATTAAATGGTAAAGAAGTAAATTTACCAGAATTTAATTTTAGATTAGGTAAAAAAGAATATAAGGGTAAAACATTAAAACTTGGAGAAGATGATATTGTTATTGTAGAAGGTTTACATGCTATAAATGAAAAACTTACACCAGCAATAGAAGCAAAAAATAAGTATAAAATATATATTAGTCCATTGACACAACTAAATATTGATGATCATAATCTTATCCATACTAGTGATATAAGAAGATTAAGAAGAATGGTTCGTGATAATAATTTTAGGGGCTATTCAGCAAGTGATACATTAAATTCATGGAGTAGTATAAGAAATGGAGAAGAAAAATATGTTTTCCCATTTCAAGATGAAGCTGATATAGTTATAAATTCTTCATTATTATACGAAATAGGTGTTTTAAAACTATATGCAGAGCCATTATTATTTTCTGTTAAAGAAAATGAAAATTGTTACCCAGAAGCTATAAGACTAATTAATTTTTTAAGAAACTTTTTAGCAATACCAAGTGAAAATGTACCAAAAGATTCTGTATTAAGAGAGTTTATTGGTGGAAGTTGTTATTACGAGAAAAAATAAAGGAGAAAAAAATATGATAAAAGTTGCAATAAATGGTTTTGGTCGTATAGGAAGATTAGTATTTAGAATAATGGAAGAAGATGAAGCATTTGAAGTTGTTGCAATCAATGATTTAACAAATGCTAGTGAACTTGCTTATTTATTGAAATATGATACTTCCCATAGAACATATAGAGTAGATGAAATAAGAGCTGAAGATGATTATTTAATAGTTGGAAATCATCGAATAAAAATATATTCAGAAACAGATCCTAAGAATTTACCTTGGGGTGAATTAGGTATCGATGAAGTATTTGAATGTACTGGTCATTTTGTGGAAGTAGAAAAAGCATATGCTCATATTGAAGCTGGCGCTAAACATGTAATTATATCTGCACCTGCTAAAGGTGATTGTAAAACAATTGTATATAATGTAAATCATCAAATACTTACAGGAGATGAAAAAATTATATCAGCTGCTTCTTGTACAACAAATTGTTTGGCCCCTGTATTAAATGTTTTAGATAAAACATTTGGTATTGAAAGAGGTTTTATGACAACAGTTCATGCTTATACAAACGATCAATCAATTTTGGATATTGCCCATAAAAAAGGATATATGGCTCGTCGTGGTAGAGCAGGATCAGCTAATATAGTCCCATCATCTACAGGTGCTGCTAAAGCTATAGGTTTGGTTTTACCCAATTTGAATGGTAAACTTGCTGGAAGTGCTTTGAGAGTCCCAGTAACAGATGGTTCGGTTGTTGATTTAACACTTGAATTAAAACAAAATGTAACAAAAGAAGAAATAAATAAAGCTTTCTATGATAATCAAAATGAAACAATAAAAATAACTGATGATCCGGTTGTATCAAGTGATATAATTGGTAGTCATTTAGGTAGTTTGGTGGATTCACTTTTAACTACGGTTTTAGATGATAATGGAAAACAATTAGTAAAAGTAGTTGCCTGGTATGATAATGAGATGGGTTATAGTGCCCAAATGGTAAGAACCGCTAAATATTTAGGAGGCAAGTAATGCCTCTTTTTAAAAGGAAAAATGGTTTTACACTTGTTGAATTAATTGCGATCATTTTAATTCTTAGTATTATTTTAACAGTTTCATTTACATCATTAAGTAAAACAATTGAAAATTCTAATAATCAAGAATATCAAACATTAATAAATAATATAGAAATGGCTACTGAAAATTATGTTAATTTGCCAGGTATATATAGAGAAGTAGATGAGAAATTAAAAAATGGTGGAAGTTATGAAGTTAATATAACAGATTTAATTTCAGCAGGTATTATAGATGAAATGCCTATTAATCCTAAAAATAAAAAAAGAATGGAAAGCGGGAAGATAATTGTTAGCAAAAATAGTAATAATGAGTTAATGTATAAAGTAGAAATAGAGTGGAAAAAATGAAGTTGGAAAATATTGATTTAAAGGGTAAAAGAGTAATAATAAGGTGTGATTTTAATGTCCCAATAAAAAATGGTATTATTGAAGATGATAATAGAATAGTAGAATCTTTGCCAACAATTAATTTGGTTAGAGAAAAAGGGGCTAGAATAATATTAATGTCACATTTGGGAAGAGTTGAAACTGAAGAAGATAAAGTTAATAAAACTTTGAGACCAGTTGCTTTAAGATTGAGTGAATTATTAAATCAGAATATAATATTTATTGATGAAACAAGAGGAGAAAAATTAGAGCATGCTATCAATAGTTTAAAGGATGGAGATATTTTGTTAATGGAAAATACCAGATTTGAAGATATTGATGGTAAAAAGGAATCAAAAAATAATCCTGAATTAGGTAAGTACTGGAGTAGTTTAGCTAACTTTTATATCAATGATGCTTTTGCAACATTACATCGTGCTCATGCTTCAAATGTTGGTATTGCAACTTATTTGCCCAGTTGTTTTGGTTTGTTAGTTAAAAAGGAATTAAATATATTTAATAAGGCATTAAATAATCCTTTAAGGCCATTTACTGTTATAATAGGTGGCTCTAAGGTAGAGGATAAAATAGGTGTACTAGAAAATTTAGTTAATAAAGCAGATTATATATTAATTGGTGGGGGAATGGCTTATACGTTTTTAAAAGCAAAGGGCTATAATGTTGGTGCTTCATTATTGGATGAAGAAAAAATTGATTTTTGTAAGAAGTTATTGAATAAAACAGATAAAATAATTCTTCCAGTTGATAGTTTAGTTGCAAAAGATTTAAATGAAGATTCTAAAATTGTAAATAAAAAAAATGATGAATTTGATGATAATGATATTGGTTTAGATATTGGTCTTAAAACTATTGAATTATTTAAAACTTACATAGAAAAAAGTAAAACAATAATATGGAATGGTCCAGTTGGTTATTTTGAAATACCAGCATTTGCTGGTGGAACAAAAGCACTTGCTGATAGTATAACTAAAACATCTTGTACCTCGATAGTTGGTGGCGGGGATACTGCTTCTGCTTTAATAAATATGGGATATAAAGATAAATTCACGCATATTTCAACAGGTGGTGGTGCTTCTTTAGAATTATTGGAGGGAAAGGTGTTACCTGGAATTGAGGTAATTGAGAAGAATGAAGTTAATAGTTAGTAATTTAAAAATGTATCAAAGTGGTCTTGAAATTAAAAACTATTTAGACTTATTAAAACCATATGAAAGTGAAAATATTGTGATTTGTCCATCATTAATTCATGTACCTTATTTTTTGGGTCATAAATTTAAAGTTGGTCTGCAAAACATAAGTTTTCGCGAACTTGAAAATCAGACTGGTGAAGTATCAGCTTTACAAGGTAAAAATTTAGGAGTTACTTATACCATTGTTGGTCATCATGAAAGAAGAAATTATTTCAAAGAAACAAATAGTGAAGTAAATTTAAAAATTAAACTGGCTTTAAAAAATAATTTAAAAGTTATTTTATGTGTAGGTGAGAGTGCTTCTGAAAAAAGAAATAACTTAACAGAAGATATATTAAAAAAACAATTATATGAATGTTTAAATGGTATAACAGAAGAAGTTATAATTGCTTATGAACCTATATGGTTGGTTGGTACAAATATGACACCTACTAATGAAGAAATAGAACATATAACAAAACTTATAAAAGATGAATGTTTAAAAATATTAAATAAAAATGTAAAAGTATTATATGGTGGTAATATTACACCAAAAACGATTGAAAAGTTGAATCAAATAACTAATATAGATGGTTTTTTAATTGGGCTATCTTCTAGTAAAATATATGATTTTATTGAGATAATAAAAGTTGTAAACAAAATGTGATAAAATATGACAAATTTCGGCAAAACTAGCTAATTTAACCCCCTAGATTTATGAAAAAAATGTAGTATAATTATTAGTAGAGTTGAAAGGAAAGAAAATGAAAGATACAATAAAAGTCCTAATGGTCGATGACAACGTAAGTTTAGTCGAAATGGTAAAAGAATATTTTAAAGATAGTAGTAAAATTAAAGTAGTACTAGAAGCTTATGATGGTAAAGATGGAATTGAGTTAATTGATTCTAAAAAGGATGAGTATGATGTCATTATTTTAGATTTAATAATGCCTAAAAAAGATGGAATGTATGTTTTAGAAGAAATGAAAACAAGAAAAATTGATAAGAAAGTTATTGTAGCAACTAGTTACAATGCTAGTGAAGTCATAAGGGAAGTATCTGAATATGGTGTCAATTATTTAATTCTAAAACCATTTGATTTAGAAGATTTAGAGAAAAGAATTATTGAGGTATGTAATAAGAAAACAAGTAAAACAATTGATTTTGAAAGTCATAGTGTTCAAATCTCAATTACAAGAATGTTGCATGAATTAGGTATTCCTTCACATATTAAAGGTTATCAATTTCTTCGTGAAGCTATTAATATAGTTTTTGATAGACCAGATGTAATAGGTGGAATAACTAAGGAACTATACCCTGAACTTGCTGATAAGTATGATACAACTGTTTCTAGAGTTGAAAGAGCTATTAGACATGCTATTGAAGTAAGTTGGAATAGAGGATCTTGGGATATGATGGAAGAATTATTTGGTCACAGTGTTGATATTGATAAAGCTAAGCCTACTAATTCGGAATTTATTGTAACATTAGCAGATAAATTAAGAATGGACTTTCATAAAGTTGCAGTTTAAATTTAACAAGTTAATACTTGTTTTTTTTATATTTTTGCTTAAAATGAATTTACAAATAAAAAAAATATGATATAATACAATTAAAGCAACGAACAAGAGGAGTAAATTTTTTATTTTTCTAGAGAGCAAATGGTTGGTGTAAATTTGTAAAAATAATAATTGAAGGTAGCTTGGGAGCTTTATATCAGAAATAATAGTAAGATATAATGTTTGTCGCATTAAGACATTTAAGGTAATAGAAATATTATAAAATAAGGTGGTACCACGAGTAAATCGTCCTTTGGGATGGTTTACTCTTTTTTAGTTTAAAGGAGAAAAATAATATGTTAGAGAAAAAATATAATCATAAATTGGTAGAAGAAGGTAAGTATAAAAATTGGAAAGAAAAAGGATATTTTGAGTCTGGTGATTTAAGTAAGAAGCCATATAGTATAGTTTTGCCTCCTCCTAATGTAACTGGTAAATTACATTTGGGACATGCTTATAATACATCTATTCAGGATGTTATAATAAGATATAAGAGAATGCAAGGATTTGATTGTTTATGGCTTCCGGGAATGGATCATGCTGCTATTGCAACTGAAGCTAAGGTTGTAAAAAAGCTAAAAGAATCTGGTATAAATAAGTATGAATATGGCCGTGAAAACTTTTTAAAAGCTTGCTGGGATTGGACCCATGAATATTCTGAGAATATAAGAAATCAGTGGGGGAAATTGGGACTTTCTTTGGATTATTCAAAAGAGAGATTTACTTTAGATGAAGGATTAAATAAAGCAGTAAATAAAGTATTTGTTGATTATTATAACGAAGGACTTATATATAGGGGCGAAAAGATAATAAACTGGGATCCTGAAGCAAGAACAGCTTTATCAAATGAAGAAGTAATATATAAGGATGTAGATGGTGCTTTTTATCATTTAAAATATTATATTGAGGGTACTGATGATTATTTAGATGTTGCTACAACAAGGCCAGAAACATTGTTTGGCGATACGGCTGTTGCTGTTAATCCAGAAGATGAAAGATATAAAAATTTAATTGGTAAAAATGTAGTGTTACCAATTGTTAATAAATTAATACCAATTATAGGTGATGAACATGCTGATCCTGAATTTGGAACGGGATGTGTTAAAATAACGCCTGCTCATGATCCTAATGATTTTGAGGTTGGAAATAGGCACAATTTGGAAAGAATTGTTGTAATGAATGAAAGTGCTATAATGAATGAAAATGCTATAGGTTATACAGGATTAACAAGAGAAGAATGTAGGAGTAAATTGGTAGAAGATTTAAAAGCTAACGATTTATTAATTAGAATAGAAAAAATCACGCATTCTGTTGGGCATTCTGAGAGAACAGGTGTTATGGTTGAGCCTTACTTATCAAAACAATGGTTTGTAAAAATGGATGATTTAGCAATTAGAGTATTAGAAAATCAAAAGAGTGCTGATACAAAGATAAATTTTGTTCCTGAGAGATTTGAAAAGATATTAAATCACTGGATGGAGATAAGCTATGATTGGTGTATATCAAGACAATTATGGTGGGGGCATAGAATTCCTGCTTGGTATAAGGGCGATGAAGTATATGTTGGTTTAGAAGCTCCTAAAGAAGATGGATGGGTACAAGATGAAGATGTTTTAGATACATGGTTTTCGAGTGCTTTGTGGCCATTTAGTACATTAGGCTGGCCAAATAATTTAGATGACTATAATAGATATTTCCCAAATGATTGTTTGGTAACTGCTTATGATATTATTTTCTTTTGGGTAGCGCGTATGGCTTTTCAAACTGAAAAGATAACTGGGTTAAGACCTTTTAAAGATTGTATAATTCATGGACTTATAAGGGATAAAGATGGTCGAAAGATGAGTAAGTCTTTGGGAAATGGTATTGATCCTATGGACATGATAGATGAATATGGTGCTGATAGTTTGAGGTTTTATTTGACTACTGACTGTGCACTTGGTACTGATTTAAGGTTTGATACTGAGAAGGTAAAGTCAACTTGGAATTTTATAAATAAATTATGGAATGCTTCAAGATATGTATTAATGAATATTGATTCTTTGAAAGAATATAATTTTGATAATATTAATGAATCTGATAAGTGGATTTTATCAAAATATGAAAAAATAGTTTCAAGTACAATAAATCATATGGATAATTATGAATTTAATTTAGTTGGATCGGAGTTATACAATTTTATATGGGAAGATTTTTGTAGTAATTATATTGAGTTTTCTAAATTTACAAGTGGTGAAGTAGGTACACAGAGTACACTTTGTTATGTATTAACTGGTATTTTAAAGATGATGCATCCTTTTATGCCTTTTGTAACTGAAGAAATATATAGTATGTTACCTATAAAGGATAGTACTTCAATTATGATAAGTGAATATCCTAAATTTGAAGAAAAGTATGTGTTTGATGATATATTAAAAAAATATGAATATATAATAGATTTTATAAGGGAATTTAGAAATGTTAAATTAGAGCATCAAATGACAAAAGATTTGAAAGTAAAAATAAATAATGATGAGGATTATACAATAATAAAAAAAATATTAAAATTAGAGGATTCTATTGTGGATAAAGAATTAAATATAACTAAATTTAATATTAGTAATAATATGTATAATGTTGATATATATTTTGAAAAAGAGATAACTAAAGAGGATGAGGAGTTAAGAAATAAACAGATAGAGAATTTAAAGAATTCTATTGAGCGAAGAAAGAATTTGTTAAATAATGAGAATTATGTTAAGAAAGCACCTCAAAATTTGGTTGAACAGGAAAGACAAAAATTGGATGAAGAAATGAGTTTGTTAGAGGAGATGATTAAATAATGCAGCGCCTTCAAAAAGTAATTGCGGAGTCAGGGTATGCATCAAGGAGAAAAGCAGAAGAATTAATAAAGATGGGTAAGGTATATGTCAATGGAGTTAAGGTTACTGAGATGGGGTTTAAGGTAAGTGGTAATGATTTGATTGATATAAATGGTAAACCATTAAAAAAAGAGGATAAAGAGTATTATTTATTAAATAAACCAAGAGGTGTTGTTACTACAACTAGTGATGATAAGAATAGAAAGACAGTAACGGATTTGATTGAAACGTCTAAAAGGATTTATCCTATTGGTAGGCTTGATTATGATACTACTGGTGTATTGTGATTAACAAATGATGGGGAACTTACTAATATTCTTAATCATCCTTCTTCAGAGGTTTCTAAGGTTTATGTTGCTAAAATAGATGGAATAGTTGAACCATATAGGGTAAAGAAACTTGAACAGGGTGTTATGGTTGATGGTGTAAAGACTTCTAGAGCTAGAATAAGAATAAAAAAATTGGATAAAAAAAATGATGCTTCATATATTGAGATTACTATTCATGAGGGAAAAAATCATCAGGTGAAAAAAATGTTTGAGGCGATTGGTTATAGGGTTGTAAAATTAAAGAGAGAAAGATATGCTTTTTTAGATGTTAATTCATTAAAATCTGGTGAGTATAGAAAACTAACAACTAAAGAGGTAAAGAGTCTATATGCTTTAAAAAAACAATAAATATTTAGAAGATTAAGATGTTTTTCTTGATCTTTTTTTGTTGGGTTTTTTAAGTTATTTATTTTAAAAATCCTTATAAAATTTAAACAAAATGATTGACTTTTAAATATAATGTATTGTAGAATAATGTTCATATTTATTGGAAAAGTTTTAAATGTGTGCTATAATATTTTTATGATAGGGAGTGATTGATATGATTAAAGATAGTGAAATTAATTCTTATAATATAGCAGATTTCTTCTTAACTAAATCTGAACTAACCCCTAAGAAAGTACAAAAATTAGTTTATTATGCTTATTCATGGTTTATTGCAATAAATAATCAAAGTGCAAATCAAATAGAAAATATTTTGTTTGATGAAATCCCTGAAGCATGGATTCATGGTCCAGTTTTCCCATCATTATATTTGAGGTTCAAGTTTTTTAATTGGAATGAGATTCCCAAAAATAAAGAAAATATTAAATTTGAAAACGATGATTTGATGAGTTTTTTAAATGATATTTGGGAAAAATTTGGTTCATATTCTGCTGATGAATTAGAATATATGACTCATCAAGAATTACCATGGCTAAATGCTAGAAAAAATATTGCATCATGTGAACCATCAAATCAAAAAATTGATTTAAAGGATATTTTTAATTATTATAATGCCTTATAATATAAAAAGAATTAAACCTTTAACTAGTGAAAAAGGAAAAACTTTAGTCAAAGTTACTAATCAAAGATCTGCTGACAATAAAATAGTGTTTTCTTTTTCTTTTTTTAACGGGCATAGTATAGGTATAAATGATTTTAACAATTTTTGTGCAAATAATTCTGATGCTATAAAAGCAGTAAGTGACTTTTTTCAAACCTTAAAGGATATTTCTAGATTTGAAATCAAGCACTTTTTTTCGCCAGCTATTAAAACACAATTTCATTATAATGAATTTGATGATAATGAAATAATTGATAGAATTGAAAATATTTTAATTGATGGATATGGTATTTCAAGAAAAAAAGTTGATGAATTTGAAAGGTTGTATTTTGAGTTTTCCTTTTCAAATGGAAAGCGTGTAGTTGGGACAAGAATTTATGATAATATATTTGAAATTTTATTTATAGATTGTAACCATATGGTATGTTTAAAATCATGTAGGTCTTTTAAAATAAAAATGAAGTATGATTGTCCTATTTTGTTTGGAAAAATTGATAGGAATAAAAATGTATCAGAATTTAAAAAAGAAGAATTATTTACAATGCTAATTGATTCTGCTAGAAATGGTGAGTATATTAGTATTGAAGAATTTGTAAGAGATTATGACGATTTACTTGCTTGTGTGTAATAGAAAGTAAATGATAAAAAAGTAAGTCTATATGCTTAAACAATAAATATTCAGAAGATTAAGATGTTTTTCTTGATCTTTTTTGAGAATTAAAAATAGGGCTTTGTAAGCTCTATTTTTTGTCGAAGTTTTTGACTAAATTAACTAAGTCATTTGCTGAATTTTTGTTTATTATTTTACTTTGATTTTTAATTATTTCATCTTGTAATTTCTTATTATCTAATAATTTAATAACATTTTGAACAATGTCTTTTTCATCTTCACATTTTAAACTCATTTTGTGGTTATAGAAGAAATTTGTATTTATAGTTTCAATACCAGGTATAGCAAAAGCATGAATTAGCGGTTTGTTAATAGATGCGATTTCTGTAGATGATAAACCGCCTGGTTTAGATATAACAATATCAGAAGAATAAATTAAATCATTTATGTTATGAGCAAAACCTAGTACTATTAAATTTTTGTTGTCTATCTTTTTTAGTTCTTTAAATAAATCCTTATTTGAACCTGTTACAATAATGATCTTAGTATTTTTAATATTTAATAAATCATTAATTATTTTATTAACATCCCCAAAGCCCATACTTCCAAGCATAATTAAAATTGTTTTTTCTTTATTGATATTTAAATTATATCTTATGTTTTTAGCATTTTCAATAAACTCACTTGAAACTGGTATACCAGTAGTAATTAATCTATTACTATCTATTCCTTTATCTATAAAATCTTGTTCTATTCCTTTTTGAATAATGTAATAACTTGGTTTTGCTTCCTCCATGAAAGGGCAAGCTGTATAATCAGTTGCTACAAGAAGAAAAGGAATTTTTTTAATTGCTGTTAAGGTAAGAGCAGGGAATATATGAGTTGTTATTACTAAATCGATTTTGTTATTAATAATATAATTGTATAATTTTTTCTTATAAAATTTATTAACAAAATAAACTGGGCTTTTTAGTCTAGTTTTACTATATAATTCACCTAATTTATAGACAACTTTAAATACTTTTCCGTTCCCATTTAAAGTTGATAAATATAGTTTTTCTGATAATTTTTTTGCTTTTCTATTAACAATGTCATAAAAATCTTTAAATTCACAATCTATATTATTTTTTTTTAATTCTTCAAGTATATATTTCGCACATGCATTATGTCCACCACCTGTTGAACAAGATAATATTAATACTTTCATTTTTTACCTCCAATTTAATTCTTTATAATATTTCCATGCTATATTTTTAGAAACTAAATAATCAATTAATGTATCAGATATTTGTTTATTTTTATAAGCATTTAATATTTCGTTATAAGCATTTTTATAATCAGTTACAATTAATATGTTATTACCAGCAAGAACAGCTTTTAAATATTTATTTTCAATATTATTTAAACCATTCATTGATAAATCATCAGTTATTGTTATATTATTAAAATTGAGTTCTTTTAAAATATTGTGTACATTTGGTGAAATAGAAGCAGGATTTATTTTGTCTACACAATTCATGTAATTATGAGAAAAGAGGATTGAATTTACATTGCTTTTTATACCTGCAATAAATGGTAGAAAATCATTTTGTTTAAAAGAAGTATAACTTCTATTATCAATCGCGATTCCTTTATGGGTATCTTTGTTATCTCCATAACCAGGGAAATGTTTTAGAGTATATGATACTTTGTAATCTGTATTTGTTATTACAGTTTCAATGTACTTAGCAGTTAAAATAGCATTTTTACCAAAACTTCTTTTATAAATATAATCATTTTTGTCAGTAGATACATCGGCAACTGGTGCTAGATTTAGATTAATACCTAGTTCATAAAGAATTTTATTTTTGTTTATTGTATCATCTTTTATCCCAGGGAAACCATTATTTTTATATATTTCTTGAGATGATAGGAATGGATTAGAAATTATATTTTTGTTTGAACTTAGTCTGCTTACTGTTC